>JBKJNG010000249.1:0-5295 GCA_046596065.1 Phnomibacter sp.
CGGTAAAACCATGCTGGCAAAACGTTTACCTACTATTCTTCCACCGCTATCTTTACTGGAAGCCCTGGAAACCACCAAGATCCATAGTGTGGCAGGAAAGCTTCCGGAAAACGCTACACTTATTTGTAAACGACCTTTTCGCAGTCCGCACCACACCATTTCGGATGTTGCACTTGTTGGCGGCGGGGGCAACCCTCAACCGGGTGAAATTTCATTGGCACATAATGGCGTTTTGTTCCTGGATGAATTGCCCGAATTTAAAAGAACAGTACTTGAGGTAATGCGCCAGCCAATGGAAGAAAGAAAAGTTACGATCAGCCGGGCTAAAGTGGCGCTGGATTTTCCTGCTTCCTTTATGCTGATGGCCAGTATGAACCCCTGCCCCTGCGGTTATTATAACCACCCCGACAAAGAATGTACCTGCCCGCCCGGCGGTGTTCAAAAATATTTAAACCGCATTTCAGGTCCGTTGTTAGACCGTATTGATCTGCATGTGGAGGTTACGCCGGTTCCTTTTAGCGAGTTATCGTCATCATCTGTTTCTGAAAAAAGCGATGTAATCAGGGAACGTGTAATTAAGGCAAGAGACATACAAGCCGCCCGCTATGAAGCAACGCCTGGCATTTACTGTAACGCCCAGATGAGCACTAATCAAATGAAAACCATTTGTGTGCTTTCAGCTGCCGGAGCAAACCTTTTAAAAGTGGCCATGGAAAAACTGAACCTGAGCGCACGTGCTTACGACCGTATATTAAAAGTAAGCAGAACCATAGCCGATCTTAGTGGCTGCGCCGATATAAAACCAGAACACGTAGCGGAAGCCATTCAGTACAGAAGTTTAGACAGGGAAGGCTGGGCAGGATAAAAAAATAAATGATACAAAAAAAGACTATATTTGGAGTGAAAATAGACTATCATGAAAGAAACTGCATTTAAGCTCAGCGGAAGATTAAGGAAGCCCAGGCCCAAACTGTACGAGATACCCGATGTAAAACCTTTAATGGCTGCCGAAGATTCCCTAACAGAAGCAATTGAAATTGATACGCTTATACTATCCGGCAGCTCCCAATTTCCCGAAAGCAGCCTTAGTTCTTTTCAGAAAATAAGGATGGTAGATAAAGGCATTGCAAAGCAAGATTTAAATAAACTTAAAGAACGAGCTGGCTGGGATTATAACCAGTTATCGGATATACTTGGCGTGGCAAGGGCTAAGCTGATTGCCAAAAAAGGCAATGAGCGCTTTGATAAGCAGGTAAGCGAACGAATTCTAAGCCTTGCTGATCTGTACTCATACGGCTACGAAGTTTTTGAAGATGAGGATCGCTTTAACGCATGGGTATTTAGTGCTAACCATGCACTTGGTGGTCTTGCGCCTTTCGATTACCTCGATACACAATTTGGCCGCGAAGAAATAAAAGATCTTATTGGCCGAGTTGATTACGGCGTTTACTCCTAATAATTATTATGCTGGTTTACAGGTTGTGCCGAACAAAATATGCACGGGATTTATCAGGGGAAGGCAGCAGGCTGAAAGGAGGTAGATGGAACCATAAAAAAACAGCCTGTATTTATACATCTGCAAGCCGTTCTTTAGCAATACTGGAATACACGGTTAACGTAAACATCGAAGAAATACCAAGATTTTTAAGCATGATTACACTGAGTATTCCTGATGAAAGTGTGAATTGCCCCGTCATTGCTAAGTTGCCCGGCGATTGGAAAGATGCTCCTACCCCAACCTCTACTAAAGATTTCGGAACTGCATTGCTTCATAAAAATCAATATGCAATTCTTCAATTACCCTCTGTTATAATTCCACAGGAGTATAATTACATATTAAACTGCATGCACCCGCTTAGCCATAAATTTGAAATAAAAGAAGTTTCAGATTTTCTGTACGATACAAGGATCAAATTAATATAGTGAGCATGTATAGCTTCTGTAAAGTCTGTATTTCCTCCCAATCTATACATGTATCAATTGAAATACTTCTGTCAATCCGGCAAAATTTATATTGTGCATATTATTTGATGATGCAACATTAATCCGGAAGATTACCTTCAATATTCATCATTTGATTCATTTTTACCTTAACAACTACTTTATGAAGATATTACTGCACTACCTTAAGCCATATAAATGGCTGGTGGCCTTGTCACTTTTGCTGGCGGCTATTAACCAGTCCTTTTCTTTAATGGACCCTTATTTCGCGGGTAAACTCATTGATCTTTTTGCAACCCATCCACACACGTTCGACAAAGACAAACTTATTCCAAGAACGCAGGATCAATACGTGTGGGGCGTTATAACTTACCTCGGTTTACTGGTGGGTGTTGCCATGGTTAGCCGCATTGCCAAAGCGTTCCAGGATTATTTCAGCAGCGTTGTGATACAGAAATTCGGTGCAGGTATTTTCACGGAAGGTCTCCGGCATTCAATGAAACTACCTTATGCCGATTTTGAAGATCAACGGAGTGGTGAAACTTTAAGTATTCTGACTAAAGTGCGCACTGATACTGAAAAATTTATTACAGCTTTTATAAATATCGTATTTGGTATTTTAGTTGGGCTTGTATTTGTAACTGTATATGCATTTACGCTACACTGGAGCATTGTAGTTGTTTATTTAACAGGGGCTCTTTTGTTAAGCTGGCTTATAAGTTTACTTAGCCGTAAGATTAAATCTATTCAAAAAAATATTGTAAAAGAAACCACCTCACTTGCCGGAACTACTACCGAAAGTTTGAGGAATATAGAATTGGTAAAAAGCCTTGGACTTACATCCCAGGAAATAGACAGGCTTAATAAAAATACTTATAAAATTTTAGGGCTGGAATTAAGAAAAGTGAAGAGTATCCGTCTCCTAAGTTTTGTGCAGGGAACATTTGTAAATTTATTAAGACAGGTGATACTTTTCACGCTGCTATTTCTTATTTATAAAGATACTATTACACCGGGCCAATATCTTACGATGTTGTTTTACTCATTTTTCATTTTTGGTCCTTTACAGGAAATAGGTAACATCATTATAACCTATCGGGAAGCAGAAGCTTCACTTATAAATTTTGATAACTTAATGAAGCGACCGCCCGAACCAAAACCATTACAACCAAAACACATGGGCGCAATTACAGAACTGGAGTATAGAGATGTTTCTTTCAAACATCAAACCGCCAACCAGTACGCTTTACAACATATAAATTTTGATATTAAAACGGGCGAAACAATTGCATTTGTAGGACCCAGTGGATCGGGAAAATCAACCCTGGTAAAATTGCTTGTTGGTTTATACCGGCCCGAAAGCGGTACCATTGCTTTTAACGGAGTAGATGGCCATGAGATTGATTTTGATGAGCTACGCTCGCAGATTGGTTTTGTTACGCAGGACACTCAATTGTTTGCAGGCACCATAAAAGAAAATCTGTTGTTTGTAAACCCAACAGCAACAGATGATGAGGTATTAAAAGCTTTGCAACAATCGGCCAGCAATACCATTTTATCAAGAGCCGATAGCGGCATTAATTCTCTGATTGGCGAAGGTGGCATTAAAATAAGTGGAGGCGAAAAACAGCGACTATCTATAGCACGGGCATTATTGCGCAAGCCAAGATTATTAATTTTTGATGAAGCCACTTCTTCACTTGATTCGATAACAGAGGAAGAAATTACCAATACTATTAAGCATGTTGGTAATATGGGCGAACAAATAACGATTTTAATTGCCCATCGGCTAAGTACCATTATGCATGCCGATCGTATTTATGTTTTGGAACGCGGTGAAATAATTGAAACCGGTACGCATGAAAGCCTGTTGGGCCAGGTTGGTTTGTACTATGCCATGTGGCGTCAGCAGATTGGCGAACGTAAAAAAACAGTTGCGGTTCCCGAACCTGCAATGAATTAATAAAATATTCTGATTTAGCATTGTGCACATGAAAAATTGGTTGTACAGAAATTGGTTGTATGTAGCAGGAACTATTACCGGTGCAATCGTTGGCTTTTTTTACTGGAAGCTTATTGGTTGTAGTAGCGGCACTTGTACCATCACGTCTAAACCAATAAACAGTACAGCTTATTTTGCAATAATGGGTGCTTTGGTATTTGGAATATTCAGGAAAGAAAAAAAGGAAGTTGACAGTTGATGCCATAAAATACACCACACGCTAATTTAATTTTGCTGTAGCGACACTATTATAAAAACCAACATTATGATGAAATTTCTTTCACAACCATGGCCATGGTATATAGCAGGCCCACTGATTGGGCTTACTGTTCCTGCCCTATTGTTATTGGGCAATAAATCATTTGGTATTTCTTCTTCGTTAAGACATATATGCGCAGCTGTTGCACCATCGAATATTTCATTTTTTAAATACGACTGGCGGAAAGAAAAATGGAATTTATTTTTTGTTGCAGGAATTGTAATGGGCGGTTTTCTGGCTGCAATTTTATTTGCAAATCCTAACCCTGTTAACCTGAATGTAACCACTATTCAGCAGTTACAAGCTATGGGTGTAAAGGACTTTGCAGGATTAATGCCAACCGATATTTTTAACTGGCAGAATCTGCTAACAATAAAAGGAATTGGCTTTATTGTTTTCGGCGGATTTCTTGTTGGTTTTGGAACACGATATGCCGGCGGGTGTACGAGCGGTCATTCCATAATGGGTATGAGTAATTTACAATGGCCATCGCTTGTTGCAACCATTTGTTTTATGGCAGGCGGTTTTTTTTCTGCGTGGATTATTGTTCCATGGCTGCTTAGTTTATAAACATTATTTCCTCAATAAATCAAATCATTAAAATGCTAATTCAAGAAAATATCGCAACTACTACGGATGAATTTTTAGATATGCCTGAAGATTCGGTGGAACAAAACTTGCAGGCTAATAAAGAGAGCAATGCTTCGCTATTAAAATACCTTGTACTTGGAATATTGTTTGGAATCGTGTTTGTGAAAGCCGAAATTATTAGTTGGTTTCGCATACAGGAAATGTTTCGCCTGCAAAGCTTTCACATGTATGGTGTAATAGGAACTGCTGTGGTGGTTGGTATGATTTCCGTGGCGCTGATTAAAAAGTTTAAGGTTAAAACTATATACGGTGAGCCAATTGAATTTCATCCAAAAAAGTTCAACAAAGGGCAAATCATTGGTGGTATTACTTTTGGCTTGGGATGGGCATTAACAGGCGCTTGTCCAGGCCCATTGTTTGCTCAGATAGGTACGGGGGCATTTGTGGTTTTCGTTGTGGTATTAGGCGCTATTGTAGGTACATGGACATATGGTTATTTTAG
>JBKJNG010000312.1:0-2606 GCA_046596065.1 Phnomibacter sp.
ATGGCCGAATGGTGATGATCGAAATACCGCTGGCTGTTGGGATTCACGCTGCTCATGAAAGTACCGGTTTTATTTAGTTCCCCAATATCAGTGCCGCCACCGCCATGTGGCATTGCAAGAATCCCATAGGGAACAAACAATGGCAGCCATTGGCGTATTTTATCTTCCTGTTCTGTTGTACCCGAAAGGCCAATGGCAACACATCCAAAACCGCCTTCATCGCTTTCGATGGCAAATATTTGTTTTTCGCTGTTTCTTGTTGCCAGTTCCGCGTATTTCATACCACCTCTTGTGCCGTTTTCTTCGTTCATAAACATAACCGCACGAATGGTACGTTTTGGAGCTAGACCCGAAGCTTTTATCGCCCGTATCATTTCAATGCTTTGCACAATACCGGTTCCATCGTCGTGGGCACCCTCGGCCAGATCCCAGCTATCAAGATGACCGCCAGCCGTAATTATTTCTCCCGGTATTTGCGTTCCTCTTATTTCGCCAACTACGTTGAAGCTCGGGGCATCGGGCAAGGTTTGGCAGCTCATTTTTACAAATAAAGAAACTGGCTGTTTTGAACCCAGCAACTTACTTAACCATTCAGCATCCATGGTACTGCAGGCAATCGCCGGTATTTTTTCTACGGTTGAATCGTAACTGGTGGCGCCGGTATGCGGGTTATTGTCAAGCGCATGCGTTACACTGCGAACCATTACTGCAACGGCACCCAATTTTGCAGCCTCGATGGGACTGTTTCCGCGATAAGCTACCGCATCACCATAACCGCCAAAAATCAACCCGGGTTGCATGGGATAATTAAAGAATACAATTTTTCCTTTCACACCGGCTTCGCCCAACGCATGCAGTTCGTCAAAGTTTATTACTTCAACAACCGATGCTTTGATACCAGCAGAGGGTGTGCCAACACTCATGCCGAGTGCACAGACATTCAATGTTTTTTTATTGCCTCCATAAAAAACAATGCCCTGTTCTTTTTCGCCCCTAACCCAATGCGGAACCATACAGGGTTGCAGGTAAACGGTATCCGCCCCGGCATCTTTTAACATACGTGCAGTGGCTTCCACCGCTTTTTGTGCATTGATTGATCCGCTTAAACGCGGGCCTATTTTCTTACATAAATAGCGCAGGTTCTCATAAGCAGTACCCTGCGTCATGATATTATTTGATAATGAACGGAGTGAAATTGAGTCGGTTGATTGTGCAAATACATTGCCCTGCAGAAGGGCGATAACTAAAATGATCCTCTTCATAAAGGGGCTAAGATAAAAGTGAACTGTTAATTAAGGACAGTTAAAAAATATTTCGGTTCTTCGGGTTTATGAGTATTGGATATAAAAACTAATTTTCGCTCTTTCTTAATAAAATTGCATTCAACTTTTTTTGACAAATGAAAAAGAACATGATAAAGTTATTTGCCCTTGCGGGCTTGTTAATTACAGCCAATCAATCTATGACCCAGGCACCAGGAAGTTCAAAGCCCTATATGATTTCAGAAGGGAATGAAAATCACCTGTTTAAACAAGAAGCTAATGAGCCATTTGCCGCAATTGCTGATATGAAGGCAGAGGATATTTTTAAGAAAGCTATTGCTGCCTATGGTGGTGAAAAGGCAATTGCTGCGTTAAAGGATATCCAAATGAATGGATCTGTAAGTGTAATGGGACAATCGCTTGATTACATGCAAAAAAATGTTTTTCCTTCGGGGTTTGCCACTACGGTTTCTATGGCAGGTTCACCTATTATGAAGCAGTTGAAAAAGGATACCGCCTACGAAATGCAAATGCCAGGTGGTGCAGATATGGGCGGCGAAATTGATGATGCAGCTAAGGAGGAAATTGATACCCGCGCCGCTTTTTTTAGTGAACGCTATATGCTGGCAAATCCTAGCTATACCTACACGTTAAAAGGCACGGAACAGGTAGCAGGCAAGGATGCTTATGTTATTACGATATTATCGCCAAAAGGCATTGAAAGTACTTTGTATTATGACGTTGCTTCAGGTTTAAAAGTTCAGGAAAAGAGAGAAAGCGCCAGCCCAATGGGCGGCCAAATGAGTATTACGACAAGCTATGCAGAATACAAAACATTTGATGGCATTACAGTCCCAACAAAATTGACCATCGACCTCGGCCAGTTTTCGCAGGATATTATTATTAACGAGGTAAAAGTGAACCAGGGTTTAAAGCTGTCTGACTTGTAATTGTCGCTTGATATTATATTGAAAACGGGAGGCAAAAGCTTCCCGTTTTTATTTTGGTATTCTACAGTTGAACCTTATAATAATCCAAATACCAGTCAATAAATTTTGCGATTCCGTTGGCTAACGGCGTTGCGGGTTTGTAATCAAGATCCGTCATAAGGTCGCTTACATCGGCAAAGGTTTTCGAAACATCGCCCGGTTGCATGGGCATCATTTCCTTAATAGCTTTTTTGCCAAGCCGGTCTTCAATTGCCTGCACAAAATCCATCAGTTTTACAGGTGCATTATTGCCAATATTATAAATGCGGTAAGGGGCATTGCTGGTAGCCGGATCTGGCCGCAGGCTGCTCCAATCGGGGTTTGGTTTTGCCGGATGTTTTACCATGCGGTAAAT
>JBKJNG010000335.1:0-4188 GCA_046596065.1 Phnomibacter sp.
AAAAATATAAAATGATCTATTTCAACATGGGACATAACGATATTGATTATGAGCACAACTCAAATAAAACCTTGTCGTATACATTTGGCAATACCCTGCAGGATAAATTGGTGTTGAATGGATTGATGTGGTTAGTAACAGGTAAATGAATAAAAAAGAAATTACAACATTTATTGTAAATAAAAAGCTTGTTTACGCCTGCTTCTTCTTTTTCTTTAACATTCCCAGCATAATTACAGGCAAAAAAATCAGGTTGGTAAACGTTGCAATTAATAGCGTAAAAGAGGTTAACCAACCTAAAGCCTTAGTGCCACCAAAACCACTGAACACAAAAATTACAAAGCCCGCCACCAGCACTAACGAAGTATAAATAATACTGATACCTGTATGCCTGATGGTGCTGGTTGTTGTTGCCAGTATGTTGTTATGATGTTCCGGTAATTCCTGTTTATAATTTACCAGGAAACGAATGGTTACATCTATGGCTATACCCAGTGCTACACTAAATACAAGTACGGTACTCGGTTTAAGCGGAACACCAAGCCAGCCCATTAAACCGGCGGTTACTACCAATGGAATAATGTTCGGTACTAATGAGCAGATAAGAATCCGGAAAGAGCGGAAGAGATACAACATGCACAATGCAATGAGCAGGAAAGCCCACATCACGCTTTCTTTAAGCCCGTTAATAATAAACCGGCTACCTTCTAAAAAAGTAACACTGCTGCCGGTAAATTGTACCTGGTAAGCCGAATCGTTTTTGTACTGCGGTTTTGCATTGGGGTTGTCTGCAGCCGCATCTACCAAACTAAAATTAAAAATCGTATCAGCTTTAACCCTTAAACTGTCAAGTAGTTTTGGCAATTCAACAGTACCTACATCGGCCATATTAATACTAATTCTTGCCCGCTGTTTTGTACTGTCGGTAAAAGTTTTTACAATCTTCGATAACTGAGTTGTCGTATCGCCGGTATTACCTTTTAAATATGGCGATAAAAATACGAGGTCAAATTCGTTTGGTACTGCATAGCTCAGGCTGTCACCATCATAATATGCCTGCTTGGCAAACTTTAAACCTTCCACCAAATTCAGTGGCCTGGCAAACTGCGGACGGCTGGCAATGTATTCTGATAATTCATCAATTTTTTGTATGGTTTTTAGATTGCGGGTAACGCCATTTTTCTTTTTGGTATCCACTACAATTTCAAGCGGCATTACACCACCAAAATTTTTCTCAAACCATTTCAGGTCAACATAAATTTTATCATCCTTTGGTAAATCGTCCACTATAAAACCAACAGATTTCAGCTTCATAATACCGATAACAGAAAACACCAGCACTACTGCAGTAACACCATAAACAAGGCCTTTGCGGTCTAATACCCAATACTCGATTTTCACCAATAATTTTTCGAGCGTTTTATTGCGCAAATACTTGGTATGCTTTTCTTTTGGTGGTGCCATATAACTCAGCACGGTTGGTATAAATATGAGTGATATTATAAACAATGCCATGATGTTGATACCAGCTACAATACCAAACTCTTTTAATAACGGGCTTTTTGTAAAAGCAAAAACAAAGAAGCCTACAGCGGCGGCAATATTACAGAACAGGGTTACAATTCCCATCCTGCTCACCATGGTTAGCAGGGCGGCCTTTTTGCGGTCGGCAGTGGTTTCACCGCTGTTACCATTATCACTTCCCTCCTCCCAGCTCATATGAAATTTATTGAGGAAGTAGATGCAATTTGGTATGCCGATTACAATAATAAGCGGTGGAATAAGTGCCGTAAGCAGCGATATTTTATATCCCAGCAATACCATGGTTCCTATGGCAAACAGTACGCCCATTATTACCACCATCATCGATAGTACCGTGGCCCCAAACGATCGGAAAAATAAGATGAGCGTTATCATGGCCAAACCAAGCGATCCAAAAAGAAAATATTTCATTTCTTTTTTAATGCGGTCGGCAACCTGGGTACGAATTAGTGGCAAGCCACTTTCATGCGCCTCTACTCCCGCTGCTTTTTCATACACACTAACTGCATCTGTTATTTCCTTTACAACAGCCGTACGTTCTTTACTGGCCAGTAACCTGCTGTTGATGGTGATGCCTGCGAGGTAAGCATTAGAGTCAGGATTATACAATAAGCGCTTGTAGAAAAGCAGGTTTTCGAAAATGGCTTTTGAGGAATCAATTAAGGGCTGCGTATTAATGGAGTTGGGAAACAAGGGTTCGGCGAGTAATTTTTCGCTTGTATCACTTTTTCTAAGGTTTACAGCGCTGGCTACCGAAAGAATGCCTTCTACCCCATTAACTTTTTTAATGGTTGCCAGCATTTGGCGGTAGGCATCAAAGTGTTGCTGCTTGTAAAATGCGGGATCGTTTACCCCAATTACGAGCATATTGCCATCTTCCCCAAACTGGCTTTTAAACGACAGGTACTCGCGGTACTTGGGATTATCGACAGGTATGGATTTCGCAAACTCATAACCCATTTGTATTTTACTTGCCTGCCAGCCCATAAAAAGGGTTGCTGCAAAAAGTAGCACCAATAAAATAACCCGGTTCTTTAGAATGAATTGTCCCAGTTTATACCACATGTACTTAATAGAATAAAAAATTATACCTGATTGGCAATCATTAGCTGGTACGCCTAAGCATACAATTAGTTTGTTTACCCGCCACCCGGCATTTATTGCACCTATGAATAGATGTTTAAAAATGGTTAGTGGTAACGGCCCGCAAAGAAAAAGAATAAAAAGCAAGCAGGAACAGCTGTTAATGCATGGCTACGGGCTTAAACGTTTTCTTATGATTTGTTAATGTTGCTTCCTTCGTATTAAAATAAGCTGCTATAATGTTTTGTCATGCTAAAGCCGGGGGTATTATAGTCTCCAGGGGAAATATGCCAGTAGCCGGTTTCCAGTATTTACCCAAGTAAAATACCTGCTGATCCTGTAACTGGCATACCGCAACAAACGAATTAATTTACCCCTTTCGCAGTGTAATAAACAGGTCTGCGCCTAACAATAGTAAAAGCCAGGCAAAAGCCTGCGAATAGCCTGCTTAATGCCTAGAACACATATTCTGAGGCCATGCTTTGACCATCCTTCCGACATTTCTTTTATACGAAAATTTATACAAAGCCAAATAACCCGTTTAGGTTGTTAACTGGTTTCCTGCGGCCAAATTTACTCTGGATAATTTCCATGCCCTGTATACTTAGACCAGCAGGCCCCAAGTCATTCTGCTTATTTTTGAACCGCTGTCAAATAAACCAGCCGCCACCCGGCCAACATGCTGTATAAAACAAAAGCAATTATTTTAAGGGCCCAGCCTTATGGCGATACCAGCCTGATTATTTCGGCTTACACCGAACTCTTTGGCCTGCAGTCCTATATTGTAAAAGGTGCCCGTAAAGTCAGTAAAAAGGGTGGTAGCCAGTCTATGTATTTTCAGCCGGCGGCCCTGCTCGATCTTGTTGTATATCACAACGAGCTAAAGCACCTGCAACTTATCAAAGAAATTAAATGGAGTTACCTGTATAGCGAAGTGCTGAGCAACGTGACCAAGTATTCGGTTGCCTTATTTATGGTGGAGCTGTTAAGCAAGTGCATCAGGCAAACCGAAACAAACGAAGAAATGTTTGCCTTTGCCGAAAACGCGCTGGTAATTCTCGATCAAACGCCGCTGACCGTAACCGCTAATATGCCCCTGCATTTTGCCCTGCAACTTGCCGCACAACTTGGGTTCAGAATAGAGGATAACTATAGTACAAACTGCGCTATTCTCGATTTGCAGGAAGGTCGTTTCACCCCCGGCTACCCGGAGCACCAGTTGTACCTCGATGGTAAATTAAGCGAGACAACTTTTGAACTGCTTCGAACCGACAACCCGGTTACGCTATACCGCCTTAAGCTAAATCAGCAAATGCGCCGCCAATTAATACAGGCTTATGAACAATTTTTCGTGTACCACATTAGTGATTTTGGCTACCTGAAAACAGTGAAGGTTTTAGAAGAAGTTCTTGGATGATTGAATATAGAAGGGTAAATACAGTATAAAAAGTTGAAATTAAATACAGCAATACATTGGGGGCCGTCGGCTGTAAACCACTATCAGCAGTTGTTCCGGCTGCCTTAAGTAGTGGCCGCCAACGCACCTGGCCAGGTAATGGCCAG
>JBKJNG010000356.1:0-5792 GCA_046596065.1 Phnomibacter sp.
GTAAAACTTTGAAACTTTAATTAATTTAGAAAACAATAGGAAGGAAAATAAACTGCGGCCCGGCGTATGGCAAACCCTTGATTTTTAACACACAACGAAATGGCCGTGTTGCCGGCATAAATTTGTAAACAGGATTGCAATATTGGTTAATAGCCGTTACTATATTCGATGACGCCAGCATCATTGTTTTATGAGGCAAACAAGGGAAGATGGAGTAAGTTGTGCAGCCGGATTTCAGGACAGGAGAGGCATGGCATGAATGAAACAACCAATGTCATTAAATTACGATTGCTATAATATTTATGAAAGAAATAAAAGACATTATCCGGGCTTTTGAAGCGGCGCAAATGCAGGGCAAACGCACAGCCCTTGCAATGGTGGTGCATGTTGCTGGTTCCAGTTACAGGCGGCCCGGTGCACGCATGCTGGTTACAGATGAAGGTGAGATTACCGGGGCTATCAGCGGTGGCTGCCTGGAAGGTGATGCCCTGCGGAAATCGCTGCTGGTAATCGCCCAGCAGAAACCCATGGTAGTTACTTACGATACCATGGATGAAGACGACGCCAAATTTGGCGTTGGCATTGGTTGCAATGGCATTATACAGGTATTGCTTGAACCAATCGACCCGCTAAAAGCCAACAATCCCATTGAGCTATTAAAAAAGATTACGGCCAAGCGTCAGGATGCGGTTTTAATTACGCTGTTCTCCTTACAAAACAAAAAAGCTGCGCAGGCCGGCACCTGTTTGTTGCTACTGGAAAGCGGTATGCTGGAGCAAACCAATGACAAGATTTTACAGCTGGATATGTTTATAGCGGCGGCGCAATTGGCATTGGAGAAAGAAGGTTCTTCTTTTAAAAATTATCTTTTTGAAAATGAAAGTATTACCGCATTTATTGAGTACATAAAGCCTCCTGTTTCGCTGGTGGTGATTGGAGCCGGAAATGATGTGTTGCCATTGGTTGAAATGGCTGCGATACTGGGATGGGAAATCACTGTTGCCGATGGCAGACCTGGTTATGCCAAACAGCAACGATTTGTAAGCGGTTGCCAGGTATTGGTATCAAAACCTGAAAATGTTTTAAATAAAATTTCGATTGACAAACAGACTGTTTTTGTGTTGATGACCCACAATTATAACTATGATCTTGCCATGTTGCGGGCATTAATAAAAAAAGATATTGTTTATATCGGGTCACTGGGGCCAAAGAAAAAATTAGACCGCATGCTGGAGGAATTGAAAGAAGAAGGCCATGAAATTTCCGAAAGGCAATTGTCGGCAATTTATGGACCGGTTGGACTGAATATTGGTGCCGAAAATTCTGAAGAAATCGCTCTCTCCGTTATTGCAGAAATAAAGGCGGTGCTAGCCGGCAAAAAAGGCCAGTCGCTCAGGGACAATAACGAAGTAATTCATTCGCGTTCGTTAACGAATATTGAGCAGGTTAACATGCCTTCGGGGCACTGATCGCTGAACATTGAATATTGTCATTGAACATTCATTCTCAACATTAAATAGCCAACACTACGTGATGCTAACCGCCATTGTGCTCGCCGCCGGTATGTCGAAACGAATGGGCGCCCAAAACAAATTATTGCTACCTTATGATCAATCAACGGTAATTAGAACAGTAGTAGAAAATATTTTGAATGCTAATAATAAGGAAGTGATTGTAGTAGTAGGTTATGAAGCGGCTGCCATCAAAAACGCATTGCAAAATTTGCCCGTACTATTTATTGATAACCCAAATTATGAAACTGGAATGACCAGTTCTATTCAGCAGGGTGTGCAACAGGCAACAGGCAATGGCTACATGATTTGTTTAGCTGATATGGTGTTGATTTCCCCTGCTGAATATGCTATCGTGAAAAACCATTTCGAACAGCAAATGATACTGAATGAAAAATGTATTTGCCTGCCCGTATATAACAATCAAAAAGGCAATCCCGTTATTTTTTCCTCTTTTTATAAAACCGCTATTTTAAATAACAAAGACCCGGAAGGTTGCAAACAAATTGTACAAGCCAGCAAAGAAAATATTGCCTGGTTGCAGATGTCAACTGATCATATAATAACGGATATGGATGATTACGAAACCTACCAGCGGCTGCTACGATAGCGGCAGTTCTAAGGGAACACATTAGTAATAACAAGGGAAGGTATTTCGTGACAAAGCAAATCGAAGCAATCATGCCGACCACAAAAAATTCAAGAATCATTCATGCTTCACCCGGAAAGCTTTATAGTGCTTTAACGGATCCTGCAGCATTGGAGATTTGGCTGGCACCCGGCGATATGACGGGTAAAATTCACTGGTTCGATTTAAGAGAGGGTGGTGGTTACCAAATGTCTTTATTTTATCCTGCATCCGAAAAAAATGCATTGGGAAAAACGGCTAGTAAAGAAGACCGTTATACAGCCAGGTTTATAGAACTGACTCCCATTAAAAAAATAGTCGAAGCCATCAATTTTGAATCAGTAAATCCCGCTTTTGCAGGTGAGATGATTATGGAGGTCACACTGGAACCAACAGGCGATAGCACAGAGGTTAGTTTTTTATTCAGAAATATTCCACCAGGCATTAAACCAGCAGATAACGAAGCCGGCACTGTTTCAACGCTTGAAAAGCTGGCCCGCTTTGTTGAGAAAGATTGATCATGTCACCGGCTTTCCTGCAACAACTATTCATTCCTAATAGGCAGTAGCGTATTACTTACTACAATTGTCTTGTATACTGCAATTTTCAATACCTTACCATTCCAAATAATTTTATGAGAAAAATATCAGCTGCTGTTTTTGCCTCGTTTTTATGCATCGTATCCTTTGCTCAATCTTCAAATTCCGATAGCGCCGTCCTGCTTCTCAAAATGCAAAAAGACAGTGCATTGCGTGCTACCATGCATGCTGATTCTGCAAAGATCGATAAGGAGTTTGCCGACAAATTAAAAGAAGCGCATTTAAAGGGCATTGCTGTTTATCCTGCATTAAAGGGAGGCGATATGTCGGGTGTAATACCAGTAAAGGATCCAACAGAAATACCTGATCCTGCTATGGATTATAAATTGTTGTTTGAACTAACGGCTAACAATCCTGATTCGGCTGCAAAAGATATTAATTATGGTTTAACGGAGGTGGCCAGGATCATTAACTTACAAGTGGCAGCAGGGATCCCGCTAAAAAGAATTATGCCTGTTATTGTCGTTCATGCAGGTGCACTAAATGCCTTTACTACCAACGAGTTTTATAAAGAAAAGTACAAAACCGAGAATCCAAATCAGAAGCTGATTAATGATCTTGCCGCTATGGGTACCCGCTTTATTGCCTGCGGGCAGGCAATGGTATTTTTTGATGTAAAAAAAGAAGCGTTACTGCCAATAATGAAAGTGTCACTTACCGCACAAACGGTTATTTCATCTTACCAATTAAAAGGGTATGTAAAATATTGGTAAAAAGTAAAGGGTTTCTATTTGTTGATTTTATAAAATCATTATATGAAAACTAAAACTGCCAACCTGTTTTTTAGTTGCCTGTTGTTTTCAATGGCCAATTTTTCTTTTGCGCAAAAAAATATAGTTATAAGCGATAGCCTTGCTGCCAATGCCGATAAGTTAAATGTAAAAATGGGAAGCCAGGGCTTTGGCAAAATATGGAAGATGCACTTTGGCGATTATGGGGTAGTTTCCAGTAAAATGCGTTGGGCAACCAACAGTACAAAAAGCAACTTTTTTAATACCAAAACAGAAAGTAAATCAACCCAAAAGTTTTCATTTGTTTTTAGTGATAAAACCGATACGGTCAATGTAAATGCAGCTCAAAATATTTTGATTCAGTCACTGCAGGAAATTGA
This sequence comes from Phnomibacter sp., assembly GCA_046596065.1. Lineage (GTDB taxonomy): Bacteria > Bacteroidota > Bacteroidia > Chitinophagales > Chitinophagaceae > Phnomibacter. The sequence goes on from JBKJNG010000356.1 coordinate 3,850, forward strand.
GATTATACCGCATTTTTCGTGGGGCAGTAATGAACTGCTAAAGGAGCAAAATAATTTTACCGCTTTTATAACTGTTAGTGGCGATACCACCGACACATGGGCTTTGTTTATGAACGTGTTGAGCGGCACTGCTGCAGAAGGCAGTTACGATGCTTTTTTATCCAACGGTAACCGGAAGATTATACTGAAACCCGCCACCTCCGGTAAAAGCGGTGGAAACAGCATGTTCTCAATCCCCACCGCAGGATATGAGTTTGTCGAAAACGGCCATTCCCTTGCCGCACTTCAATACACCGCCGGGCCAATTGACATGAATAAGAACATTGTTTGGATAAACCGAAACCTCGATAGCAAAATGAAGTTGATATTGGCTGCCGCCCAAACGGCTATCCTTCAAATTAAGGCAACGCCGCAGGCTTATTAGTACCAGGCAACACTATGCGAAAATTGCTGTTTTATGTTGCTGTTATCACACTTTCAGCTATTTTTTGTTTGTACATAACTGTAACGATCGCATAAAGTTTCGCATGTAGCCCTTCCGAAAACCCGGGTAGTGCAATGATAGTGACCTTGTATGTACTTATTTCAAAAAATCAGCAAACCATTTACCACTATCTTTTACAATGGTTTCTTTCGTAAGCTGGTTCATGTACACTAATCCAAACCTTGGCCTGAAGCCTTCCGACCATTCGAAATTGTCAATAAGAGTCCAGCAGAAATAACCGTCAATGGGCATGCCCTCCCTTTTGGCTTTCAGCACCTGTGCAAGGTATTCCTGGTAAAATTTTAATCGTTGCGGATCATTCACACTGCCGTTTTTCACTTCGTCTTTAAACGCAGCGCCATTTTCAGTAATAATTATTTTGTGCACGCCGTTATACGCTGCAAACTGTTTCAAAGTTTTGTACATGCCCTCTGGTGTTACTTCCCAACCCATTTCAGTGATATTCTCCGCCGGTACATGTCTTTTGGCGGGCGTTGCTTCGTTTGCCCATATTACCGGCGTAGTCAGGCTGTGTTTTGTTACCACCCTTAAATAATTTTGGATGCCAATAAAATCGAAATCAAATTTCAGCCGCTCCATATCACCAGGCTGTGCATATTTCTCTACCATTTTTTTTAATACGGGAAGTGTATCCGTTGGATAACCCATGCCCAGTGCCGGCTCAATAAACAGGCGGTTTAGCAGTGCGTCCATACGGGCCGCTGCCCGCTGGTGCTTTTTCTTTTCATTTAGCGGTTCCACGTACGATACGGAATAAGTAGTGCCGATATTGGCGCTGGGAACATTTGCTCTTATAATTCGCCCGCCTTCGGCCTGGCAAAGGGCGGCGTGGTGTACGGCGGGCAGAAAATGTTTCAGCCCCTTTTTTCCCGGTGCATTCCAGCCAAGCATATAGCCAAGGGTAGTAAATGCAAAGGGCTCGTTAAGTACCATCCAGTTTTTTACCCGGTCGCCATAAGCAAGGGTGGCAATGTTGGCATATTCCGAAAACCAGTCAACAACGCTGCGGTTCGTCCAGCCCCCCTTTGCCTCCAGTGCTTGCGGAAGATCCCAGTGATACAGCGTTGGCCATGGTTCTAAACCCAGTGAAAGGCATTTGTCAATTACCCGGTTATAAAAATCGATACCCTGCTGGTTTGGTTTTCCGGTTCCGTCGGGCAACAGCCTTGGCCAGGAAATTGAAAAGCGGAATACCTTAAAGTTAAGCTGTTGCAACAGTTCCAGCTGGCTGGCGTAGCGGTGATAAAAATCGCAACTGGTATCCGCGTTTTCTCCTGTTTTAATATTCCCTTTTTCATGCGCAAACTGATCCCAGATGGAAGGGCCCTTACCGTCTTCCTGCCAGGCACCTTCAATTTGATAAGCGCCTGTGGCTACGCCCCATTTAAAATGCCCGCCAAAATCCTGCCTACTGAAACCGACACCTGCAAACAGCGAT
>JBKJNG010000435.1:0-4165 GCA_046596065.1 Phnomibacter sp.
AGCAATTAAAAATTGAAGCAGTATCGGCCACAGATCCGGCTGTTGTTGGTAACACAAAATCGGCACTCAGCCAAAACCGGAGAGTAACTATTAAACTGGTAACTGGTACTAAGTAATCTTCGAATTGTGCACTATTGTGATAGCGCTTCTTTATAAACTTCCAGCACACGCTTACGGGCCAGCTCGTGATTTACGATTGGCTGCGGATACTCAAATTCCTCAAATTCCGGAACCCATTTTCTTATATATTTAAAATCAGGATCAAACTTTTTAGTCTGTAAGGTGGGATTAAATACCCGGAAATACGGAGCGGCATCGCAACCACTACCTGCAGCCCATTGCCAGCCACCGTTATTGGAGGCAAAATCAAAATCCAATAATTTTTTTGCAAAATATGCTTCACCCCAACGCCAATCGATTAATAAATGTTTGGTAAGAAAAGACGCGACAATCATGCGAACGCGGTTGTGCATAAAACCAGTTGCATTTAATTCACGCATGCCAGCATCTACAATAGGGTAACCCGTTCTCCCCTCGCACCAGGCTGCAAATTCAGCCTCAATGTTGCGCCATTTAATGTGATCATAAGCAGGTTTAAATGCAAGCCCCTTACCTACCTGCGGAAATTGAGATAAAATCATTTGATAGAAATCACGCCAGATTAATTCGTTCAAATATGTCTCGTTAAGTTGCATTGATTTTCGTGCTAATTCGCGGATACTTATAGTACCAAAACGCAAATGCACACCCATTTTTGAAGTGCCTGCCAAAGCGGGAAAATTGCGTTGTGTGGTGTATCTTTTTACCAAATCTTCCTTTAATTGTTTGGAAGGAAACGATAACGATTTTTCATTACCAATTGCAACTTTTATTGCCTGAAAACCCATACTTTCCAATGTGGGAATTGGCTGTGGGAATTGCTTATAAAAAAATTTGAAATATTTTTTTGTTGGATAACTTTTCAGAAAAAAATCTGTCAAGGCAGATTTCCATTTTCGACTGTATGGTGTAAAAACGGTGTAAGGTTTTCCGTCATCTTTTACAACTTCATCACTTTCGAAAATCACCTGGTCTTTGTAAGTATGAAAAGATGTACCAGCATCATTCAATATTTTTTTTATAGTCTCATCTCTTATATCTGCGTATGGTTCATAATCATGATTGATAAATACTTTCCCTATTTTATTTTCATCAATCAACTGTTTAAAAACTTTTTCGGGGTATCCATAAAACACTTGCAATGACGAACCGATCTTTAGCAATTGTTCCTGCATTTCTTCCAAAGCTGCATAAATAAATTCAACCCTTCTATCCTGTTTATCTTCCAGGTCATCGAGTATATTTTTATCGAAAATAAAAATGGGCAACACTGGTTCACCAGCTTTTAATGCATGGTATAATGCGGCATTATCCTGCAAGCGCAAATCGCGGCGAAACCAAATAATATTCATTGTCATTTTGAACAGAATTAATATGCATAACATGTATGCCTACATATAGTTCGCATTAAGGGCACCTCTAAAAACCCCTGATACTGCGTTACGCCAATTTTATAATCGCCTCATTTACATAAACTCCGGAGTTATAAAATTGGCAGGCCTTGTCTGAAGAGTTTTTAGAGGTGCCCTTAATAGATAACCGGATTATTTTAAAAATAATGGTGCCAGTAATTGCTGGTGAATAATTGCAGAATGGTGAAATGCGAACGTTTTTTTATCAACCGATTGGATCCACTTAATACCATAAACAGCATTGGTAAGAAAAGCCTCATCTGCCTCTAATACATCATTAGGATTGATGGATTGCTCTGTGACGGTATAATTTAAACGTGGAAGATTTTCCAGTAAATAACGGCGCATAACACCATTGACCGGTCCATCGGACAAAGGCGGTGTAAAAATGGCCCCTCCTTTTATTATGAAGAAGTTGGCAATGGTTGCATCGGCAATGGTTTGCCGGTGATTAAGGATCAAAGCATCGTTCCAGTGTTGCTGTTTGGCATATAGTGCAGCCTGGCTGTAGAGTAAATAGTTATTGCTTTTTAAATTGGCGAAAGCATCGGCTGCTTTAAAACCGCCCTTATAAATGCCCGTTACAAGTCCGTTATTGTTAAGTGTATTGGATGCTTCATTTAAAGGCCAGCATTGAATTAGCCAGTTGGGTGCCATATTCTCTGGATCGTACAAACCACCGTTGCCCCTGAAGATTGTTAAGCGGATGCGGGCCAGTTTTTGGTTTTGATTTTTTGCAACCAATTGTTGTATCTGTTGGACAAGATATTCAGTTGTAAAAAAGTTCGGGTAATCGAACTTCAGCAACTGTAAAGAATCGAATAACCTTTCGAAGTGATAATTGGCCAGCAACAGTTTGCCATTGCTATATTTCATAGTTTCAAAACAACCATCTCCGTAACGGAAACTGCGGTTATTTACAGAAATGGTTGCATTTGACTCGTTGATTATTTTTCCGTTAAGATTACAGAACATTGGTCGATTTGAATTGCTGAATAAAGATATGTTGCTGAACGGCTGCGGGATGGACGCAAGTAGCTGGCCGGGGGGCTTCTGCGGCAGGGCGGCCACTACTGCTACAGCCCATGCAACTGCTGCTACCTGCTATTGGCTGACAGCCCCAAAAACTAAAATGTCATTTCCGTAATATTACCTTCTACAACAAGACGGCCTTCGGTTTTAGAAACAACATAATCGACAGTTACACCCGGAGCCAGTTCTTTGAGTTCGAAACCCCGATTGGTAATATTAAAAACGCCAAGCTCGGTTACTACTTTTTTAACGCATCCAAGTCCTGTAATCGGAAGCGTACATCGCTTTAACAATTTGCTGTCGCCCGCTTTATTTACATGTTGCATGGCCACGATAATGTTTTTGGCACTGGCCACAAGATCCATAGCACCACCCATGCCTTTCACCATTTTACCGGGTATTTTCCAGTTGGCTATATCACCATTTTCGCTTACTTCCATGGCACCAAGTACGGTGAGATCCACTTTGCCTGCACGGATCATTCCAAAACTCATGGCACTATCGAAAACAGATGAACCCGGCAATTTGGTAATGGTTTGCTTTCCAGCATTGATCAGATCAGGATCCTCTTCACCTTCCAAAGGGAATGGCCCCATACCAAGTAAACCGTTTTCGCTTTGCAGTGTAACATTTACGCCGTCGGGAATGTAATTTGCGACCAGCGTAGGTATACCAATGCCGAGGTTTACGTAAAAACCGTCTTTTAGTTCGCGGGCAATTCGTTGTGCTATCTGGTTTTTATCGAGTGGCATTGCAATGTGATAATAAGAATTAAAGCAAGATTTATGAATGCTTGCGGGTAGTTCGGTTTTCGATGCGTTTCTGGTAATTGGTTCCTGTGAAAATACGGTGGACGTAAATGCCGGGCGTATGAATAAGGTTGGGATCGAGTTCGCCCGGCTGAACCAGTTCTTCCACTTCAGCAATCGTAATTTTACCAGCCATGGCCATTAACGGGTTGAAATTACGGGCGGTATCCTTAAAAATGAGATTGCCAAGTGTATCTCCTTTCCAGGCTTTCACAAGGGCAAAATCAGCATCAAACGCATATTCCAGCAAGTATTGCTTGTTATTAAAAATACGGATCTCTTTTCCTTCTGCTACTTCGGTACCTACACCAGCCGGCGTAAAAATGGCTGGCATTCCATAACCTGCAGCCATACAGCGAGTAGCTAAAGTACCCTGCGGAATTAATTCGACTTCGAGTTCACCGCTAAGGAGCTGTCTTTCAAATTCAACATTTTCACCAACATAACTGGAGATCATTTTTTTTACCTGGCGCTTGTGCAACATAAGGCCAATTCCAAAATCATCTACACCCGCATTGTTAGAAATACATGTAAGCTGCTTAACACCTTTTTTAACTAATGCGGCGATGGCGTTTTCAGGAATACCACAAAGTCCAAAACCCCCAAACATAATTACAGCGCCATCCTGTATATCGAAAATGGCAGCATCGGCATCAGTAAAAACTTTATTCATTAGCAGATCGTTATTGCGGTTTCATCGTTGGGGTGATCTTATTCAAATAAAACCTGTTTTCTCTTTCTCTGCTTGCAAACGCATTTAAAGAGTCGAGTAGAATTTTATAATTATCAGGGTACTTTTTATAATAATAAAAA
>JBKJNG010000484.1:0-8771 GCA_046596065.1 Phnomibacter sp.
GTAACAGTAAGGCAAGCAGCAAAGCAAAAAGTATGTACACGCAGCTTTGAACAAAAAAGTATCCGATGTAAGATAAGCCTTCCATGGTGATGGGGCCGCCACCGCTAATAATACCAAAGAATACACTGCTTAGGAAAACAACTATCGTACAAAGTATAGCCAGTATAAATGCAAACCCAAGTTTGGCTTTTATAAATTCTGATCTTTCAAGACCGTCAATAATATTTTGGCGGTGCGTTTTAAAAGTGAACTCGTTGGTAGTATGAAAAATAATTACAAAACCGGGGAAGTAAAGTAACCAGCTGCTTATCTGCGTAAGCGTATTAAATACCCCCGGAAAATTGAAACTTCCGAAGATCATGGAGCCTACCATTTTAGTGCCCATATCGCCGCTGGAACTAAGCTGGTAATTAAAATACCACCATATAAAACTAATGCCGAACATGCTTATAAGGAACAGTGTAAACAGTACCCAAAATGTACGGTAGCGCCGCACTTTCATCCATTCCAGCAGTAATAAGTGTTTCATTGTATTATTCAGTTAATAAGGTAATAAGTGGGTAAGTTGATAAGTTAGGTGGTTGATTAGTTGCTTTGTTTGTTTTGTTGACAAGGTAACAGGTTGAAAAGTTGACAGATGGAATTTTTTAGCAATCTGAATTTCACACATCAAAATCACAGATCACACATCAGAGATCATTTGTTAGTTCAATAAACTTCGATTCAAGACTTTTCTTCTTCGCCTGTAAATGGTTAAGTATAACGCCCTGTTTAAAACAGTGGGCATTTAGGTCGCTGAGTTTTGCAGTGCCGGGAGGAAAATTTATGGTCATAGTACCTTTATCAGTACTATCAATTTTTGTAAAGCCTGTTGCTGTTTGCAAAGCGTTATTTAATTGTACTAGGTCATCCGCACCTACTTCAACAATGTCATCGTTCACTAAAATTTCATTCACATCACCTTCTGCAATCAATACGCCCTTTTTTAAGATGGCCACATGCGTGCAAACCTTTTCCACTTCATCCAGCAGGTGGCTGGCCATAATAATTGTTTTGCCTTCTTTGGCTAGTCTTTTTATCAGGTCCCGGATCTCCGCAATCCCTACGGGGTCGAGGCCGTTGGTCGGTTCATCAAATACCATTACTTCCGGATCGCCCAACAGGCATGCGGCAATAGCTAACCGTTGCTTCATACCCAGCGAGTAGGTTTGAAACTTGCTATCCTTACGCTGGTACAGGTTTACCTTCTTTAAAACCGAATCAATATCAGGATTTACAATTCCCTTTATCGATGCGGAAATGGTAAGGTTATCCACTGCGCTCATGTAATGGTAAAAGTTGGGCGTTTCCAGTAGCGTGCCTATTTTTTTACGGTCGCTGGCCGTTGGTGCGTGCCCAAACAATTGTATGCTGCCGCCCGATGCACGCAGCACATCCATTATGATGCCCAGCATGGTTGTTTTACCACTGCCGTTTGGTCCCAGGATGCCATAAACGGTTCCTGTGGGTACGCTCAAACTCACGTTTTTCAGCGCTTGTATGCTGCCGTAATTTTTCGACAGGTTATTTATTTCTAATACCATTGACATACCGTGAAAGTAAGGGTATTATGCTATAAACCAAATATCGAAACTAATGAAAGGGGGAGTGGAAATTGTAGAGGATATGCGGATGGAATACCGTTTTGGAGCCAGACTTCAATAATGTGAATAGCAGGCGGAGGCCGTACAGTTGAAGGTATGGCAGCAGTATATTTACAGCAATAACCTGCTTGTGCACACTTTCAGGCAGTGTGTTTATATAAAAACATATAAAAATTGCAGCAGAGGTATTATATTGAGTAATCACTTACTGCTTTTGAAGTTTCAATCTTGTTGCCACAATAATTTATTCTAATCCGGGTACCATGAAAAAAATAGTTGCCATAGTTTTTTGCATTGTAATCAGCATAAATTATATAAAAGCGCAAAACGCTTACTATGATGCCATTAAGATAGATCGTTTTTTACGTGACGACCGTGTTGATACAGCCTTGCAAACTTACCTCCCATATTTTGTGCGAAGTAATGGCCAGGTTGATTACAGCAATTTCTTTTCGTTGATAGATTCAAACCAGCAGCAGCAGATAAACAATTACCTGTTAGGCGCTTCAGATATTGTTTCAAGTCTTTGTAAAAATATTCTGCCCGATAGCGTAAAATATAATAGAGATAGTTCGCGGGTTGTAAAACGCCTATGCCCCGAATGTAACAGTTTGCAACACGCAAAAAATCAATTGGAAATATTGCCAAAACTATTGGTAGAAATAAACCAGCAAATAGATTCACTATTACATGCAGGCAATATTAATGATGAATTGATACGCACCCGGGTAATTACTGATTCTCTTCTGAATTCCGGTGTTGTAAGCGATTCTTTGATGATGGTAAGTGCTGCATCTTCGCTATCAACTGATGCTTTAAATGCGTTGAAAACACAAATTGATAGCTCTCTTGCTGAAGATGTTACCAGGAAGAAAACGCTGGAAGATGATATAAGTATTAATACAAAAGAAATGGTGCGTATACAGGCATGGTTCCGTGATAATTTTAATTACACGCTTGGTAGTATTTTTAATGCTATAGTAAGCAAAACTTTTCCAAAAAAACCAGATCGTGTATTTACAATTCCACAAAAAAAGGGGTTTGATGTATCGTTAATTACAAAGCAGGAAGAAGAGGTACGCAATACTGCCATTATGCGTAATGAAACCAGTGGTCTTTCGAATTTTAAAATTCCGTCCCAGTCAGAAATAATTGATGCCCTTGCTATTTACATTGCACGCCGCTTTAAGCAGGAAGTTGCTATAACGCTTGTTGCCACTTTGCGGAAGGCACTTAACAAACAGCCGCTTTTGGGCCAATTGTTTCCTGAAACAATAAAGCTGTTTAACAATGGCGAAGACTATGAAATGCCACGCTTTGGAAAAATGTGGAACCATGCCATTAGTGAAGACTTTATTAGGCTACCCGATAATATTTGCAGCAGCGATTTTATTGAAAAGCGTGCAGCTGCAAGCAACACGATAAACGAGTATAATATATTCAGAGACATTGTAAAAATTTCCACGCTTGTTATTGAAAAAAATACATTGCCCGAAATAGTTTCATTATATAAAGCCGATAACGAACTGATAAGATCAAAAGATATTAAAGGCTGTTTTGAAATGCTGAACATGGTTAACAATGAAATGTTCGATGCATCTTCCGATGCGGGACAGTACTGGATATCATGGAAACAATTGCAGGAGATGACTGCTTCACAATATGCAATTTTTCTAACGTTGCTCGAAGGAAAGTATGCGCCAGTATTTATGGTAAGCAAACCATCGGAATGGAAAGGCAGTTTATCGGGTAAATTAATTTTGTATAAACGCTACCTCGTAAAAAGTTTGCTGGTGCTTAACAACCTTCAAAAAAGCCAGAATGAATATTTAAACAGGTTAACAAAAGATCCTAATTCCATCTACACAGGCACCAATTTTTGGGATTACCAAAAGAGTATTTTCAGCAGTTTTTATAACCAGGAATTTATTTCCGTAAGCAATGCAAACAACAGCAGTTTGCAATTGTTTGAAAAAGGAGCGGAGATATACAAACTGCTTGAAACAAAACAATATGCCGCCATGGTGCACGAATCAATGTCGGTACTTGAAACACTAATACCGGCGCCTTCAAACCGCTTTAACGAATTGCTTGTTAAAACATGGAAACTGGATAAGAAAAAATATGAAGACCTTCAACTGGATTTTAATAGCCGGATTGATGTTTTACAATACAATCTTCAGCGAGACCTTGATACACTGCGTCAAACTTGCAAATCGAAAAATGATTCCCTTAACCTTGATTGTATAAAAAATACAGTTGCCTATAAAATTTATGACAGCCTGGCAAGTAATAGAAGTTATGAAGGATTGCTTACTTTAAAAACAAAGGAACAATTTGCTAAATTCCTGTTGGCAGATCTTAACAATGTTTCTGTTGAAAGGGCTATTCAATCAGCAGTTTCCAAATCAAGATTTTTATACGTTACAAAATCGGCTGAGTTATTTACCGATATAATGAGTGCAGGAAACAGCAAGGAGTTGGCTAGTGTAATTGAAGCATACAGCATGCCACCTAATTCGTATAAAATAAAACGTAGCTCACGTTTTTCCGTTGATATCAATGCTTATGTAGGTGCCTATGGCGGATTGGAATCAATAAAAGTGAATGATACAATAAACAATAAAACAAGCCATAGCGTAAAGGCTGTTTATGGTATATCGGTACCGCTGGGTATCACTTTTAGCTGGGGTTCACGCCGTGAATCAAACAGCCCCTCCTCCAATTCTTTTTTAACTAAAAAAGGCAGTATAAAAGAATTAAAAGGCAATTGTTTTAGTCTTAGTGTAAACATTATAGATATTACGGCGCCGGTAGTTTATCGCCTTGAAAAAGGCGAGAATATTGCGTTGCCAAAACAGCTGAAATGGGCGCAGATTTTATCGCCTGGTTTACATGCAAGATGGGGAATTCGCAATACGCCGTTAAATCTTTCAACTGGCATTCAGTATACCCCGCAAATGCGTAACCTTGATGGTCCGGAAGATATGCAGCAGGCTGTGCGTTTATACGCTGGTGTATTTTTCGATCTGCCATTATTTAATGTATACAGGCGATAGAAAAATAGTTTGTATTGCGACTAATGGTTTACATGCGCTTCATGATAATGTGAGCTAAAATCGCCAAGCATTTTAGTCTCGCCTTTCTTTAATCTTAAGCGGTGTAATTGTAATGCATAGATATCCCTTGCTGTAACTTTTCTTTTAGCTGCATCCATGGTGCCTCCTAACTCGCCAACACCCGCCGGCGCTTCGGGATTGTACTGGTATGCCGCATCAACAATGGTACCTCTCGGGTACATAATGCCCGGTGCTCCCTCGCCTCGTATGTCAAGCGTGTCAGGATGTTCAAGGCCAATTGTATGTCCGTATTCGTGCGCAGCGGTAGTGCCCGTATGCAGCAGGTTAGCCAGTTTAAAATAGCCTGTGTTGCTGCCAATGCCATCCACGAAGGATATGTCAATGGCACTGTATGCTTCTATCCTGAAAAAGTTTTTGGATGGGTCGTCATTATACCAAACAGTATCGGCCGAAAGTTCTGGGGTATAAAAGCCTTGAATGTCAAAATACAGCGGCCTGCCATCAATAACTACCGATGGTTCGTTCCAGTAAGTTGCTATATCATTTACTATTTGTTTTGCCAGTTCGCCTGTTGCTGCGGTTCCATAAAAATAAAAAAAGGAGCGTATTATTAACCGGTCCTCATCATCAATAAAAACAATTCCCATTAGTAAACACCTTTAATAGCACCATCAGTCTTTTTTATAAAGTAGATTTTACTGTTTTCCCAGTAGTTTATAAGACTGTCTGCATTGGTTTCTTTCGGCGTTACAGGTTCGAACTTATAGTCTGCGAAAATTTTATATTTTGGATTATTGAGATATTGCCAAAAATCCACCGGGTGTTCGTACAAGGTTTTAATATAGCGGTAGGTAATTTCAAAACCTTTAAACACCATATCACTTGGCTTGCTGTTTGCAATCTTATTAAATTTTTTGGTAAGGGATTTATAAACAGCGGCATTGCCGGAGAAAGAAATAAATGGGGTACTGTAGAAAATGTCCAGCCCCTGGTACTCGGGTTTGTCCAGTGGCAGGTCGTCCCAGGTTGGCATTCCAAAAACGGTACTATTATAAGTTTCATGGGCAGTTGATAATTCCCTGAGCAGGTTAAGACTAAAATTCTTATCAAGGCTGGCGCCAATAACGGTATTTGCCTTACTGCTATCCATGTAAACCGATAAATCAGCGGCGTTAAAACTGTCGGAAAGGCTGGCCAATTTCCATTTCAGCTTATCACCTGTAAAGGTTTTATCGGCATCCTTCAGGTAATTTTTTATGCGGTCATCTGCAGCACTATTCCTTGTAAATAAAACAAGATTGGTGCCCCGGTAATTACGCTGCAGGTATTTATATAAGGCAAAGCAGTGTGTTTTTAGGGTGGAGTTAACAATTAAAAGGCAGGGATTATCCGTTACACCGCCATCGTTTGGGTAAGTGGCCGAAATAAAAGGAACCGTTTTATCAAATGCCAGTTGAGCGGCATTTTTTAATTCCCCGGCACTTTGCACTACGCCTATTACTATTTGCGGCTTATAAGAATTGTGGTTGGAAAATACTTCCTGGTAGGCAGCTGCTTTTCTTGAGTCAACAATATCAATATGGGTATAAATACCTTCCTGTTTTAGCGAATCTGCCGCCAGTTGAACACCATTATAAAATTCCAGCGCAGGTAACATGTACTTTGGAATGGAGTTACCATACTGGTAGCTGCCGTATTTAAAGGCACTATCCAGAAATAATGGTAATAAAATGGTTGCGTTAACCGGTCTCTGCTGTGTGGAATCATAAGCGTTTGCTTGCTTAATACAAATTACAGCCAGGAGTAACAGTAAAATCGTTTTTTTATACAATACTTTCATGTGTTTTAAATGGTATGGTTGCTTTGCATAATTGCTGAAAGCGCAAGGCAACTATTCAAAACTGGTGCAAAATCGGGATTTTTACCGAACTTTTAAATTAGGGCTGCTACAACAGCTTTTTCCCCTACTTTTGCGCCTCAAATTTTTTAAAATGAAATCAATTACCATCGAAGGACAACTGAGGACCGATCATGGCAAAAAAGCCACCCGTCATCTTCGCTCTCAAAAACTCGTGCCTGGTGTAATTTACGGGGGTGCCCGGGAAGTTAACTTCTCTGCTCCGGCTACAGCCTTTAAGCCAATCGTTTATACACCGGAATTTATGTTAGCCAAGATAACAGTTGAAGGCAGCAGTTATGAATGCATTCTGAAAGATTTGCAATTTGATGTAGTTAGCGATGAGCTGCTGCATGCAGACTTCTTAGAGCTTATTGCCGATAAGCCTGTTATCGCTACATTGCCAGTACGTTATACCGGCAATTCTGCGGGTGTTAAAGCAGGTGGTCGTCTTATCACAAAAATGAAAACGCTTAAAGTTAAGGCGCTGCCTAAATACCTTAAAGAGTTTATTGAAGTAGACGTAACCAATCTCGAACTGAATGCCAACATTCGCGTTGAAGACGTTAAGTTGGACAATATGGAGATAATGAACTCTCCACGTATTCCAATGGCAAGCATTGTTCTTACCCGCCAGTTGAAGCAGGAAGCAGCCGATGCAAAAGATGGCGACAAGAAGAAAAAATAATTAAGAGCCAATCCTTTTTAAGGATGTTGTCGAGATATTATTTGTATAAATTCCCCAACTGTTTACCAGCTTGGGGAATTTTTTTTAGAGTTTTCAACTATTTTAAAGTTGGCAGCTCTTGTAACGCTTATAAAAATGGACAAATTTTTAATAGTCGGGTTGGGTAATATTGGTGCCGAGTACGCAAACACGCGTCACAATATTGGATTTGATGTGGTGGATGCTTTCGTGAAAAAACACAATGGCGACTGGCAAATTGGCCGTCTTGCGGAAGTTGCGGCGGTAAAATTAAAAGGTAAGCAGGTTACGTTGATAAAACCCACTACCTACATGAATTTAAGCGGCCGGGCATTTAAGTACTGGATGGATAATCAAAAGGTGGCGATCAGCAACACACTAACTGTGGTTGATGATATTGCATTGCCACTTGAAAAAATCAGGGTACGCCCATCAGGAAGCGATGCGGGGCATAATGGTTTGAAAGATATTCAAGCCATTATTGGTAATGATGTATATCCGAAACTGCGTTTTGGAATAGGAAACCAGTACCCAAAAGGCAGGCAGGTTGATTTTGTACTGGGTAAATGGCAGGCTACCGAGTTGCCTGTGGTTTTGGAGAAAATTGATACGTGCGTAGCAGTAATTGAACAGTTTGTGCTGGTGGGCATTGATGCCACCATGACACAATACAACAAATTGATTTTTAAAGTGTAAAGCTTTTTAAAACCCATTCTCCACGCTATCTTTATTGCTGTTTATCAAGCCCCAAAAATTAATGTATGAAGATTATTTGTGTCGGAAGAAATTACGCCGATCATGCAAAGGAGTTGGGTAACCAGGTTCCTGATGAGCCTGTTATTTTCATGAAACCCAAAAATGCCTTATTGCCCAATGGCAGTTCGCTTTTTTACCCGGCCTTTACAAACGAATTGCATTACGAATGCGAGATTGTAGTGAAGATTTGTAAAAATGGAAAATTTATATCACCCTCCCAGGCCCGCCAATACTATAATGAAATAACTCTTGGTATTGATTTTACGGCAAGAGATATACAGGACAGGCTTAAAAAGAAATCGCTGCCATGGGAAAAAGCCAAGGCTTTTGATCATTCGGCCGCAATAGGTGAGTGGGTTGATGTTAACCGCTTGCCCGATCCCCGGGATATACATTTTACATTCCACAAGAACGGCATTAAAGTGCAGGAAGGTTTTTCCAGGGATATGCTTTTTAATATTGAAGCCATTATAGCCGACGTGTCGGAATACTTTACCCTGAATATTGGCGATCTTATTTATACAGGCACACCACCGGGAGTTGGCGAAACGGTTGTTGGCGATCTGCTCGAAGGCTACCTGGAAGGAGAGAAGGTTCTAAGCATGGAAATCAGGTAATCGGATCCATAATCTCATCTTCTCAATTGATTCAAACTGCCCTAAAAATGTAGCGGCTGCCAGGAAAACCCG
>JBKJNG010000499.1:0-5614 GCA_046596065.1 Phnomibacter sp.
GATAACGGCTGACACCATGTACCTTTTCACCAAACAGCAAAAGCCTGATAGACTTCATGCTTTTTTCAACGGGTTTATCATAAACAAAACAGGCAAAGCGCAGTTTAACCAGGTAAAAGGCAATACGGTAAACGCGTGGTTTAAAGAAGGCGAAATTGATTATGTAAGGGCCAAGGGCAGGGCGGAAAGCGTTTATTATGCACAGGATGAGGAGAATAAATTTATTGGCATGAACAGGGCCACTTCTGATGCTATAGATATGTTTTTTGCTGACCGCAAACCTACCAGGGTAAAATTTATAAATGATCTAAAAGGTGTTACCTATCCAATTAAGCAAGTGCCGCCCGAAGAGGATAAGCTGAAAGGCTTTAATTGGCAGGACGATAAAAGGCCAAAAACAAGGTTCGAAATGTTTAGCTTCTGAGTAATCACCTGCTAAAAATAAACTTATCATTCATCATCATAAACTGCTATTATGCCTGCAAGGGTGTTAAAAAGAAATTTCCTCGATCACCTGCAGGAGCTTTTTCATGATAGAAAGTCGATTGGCATTGTTCTTTTTGTATGCACTATTTGCTCTTTAATAGTCGCTAACCTGTCATTCGGTTCTGCATATATTCATTTTTTTGAAATGGAAAGCGGCTTGCTGCATTCCTTTCATTTGCCACATACCACCGGGAATTTTATAAATGATGGAATGATGGCGGGTTTCTTTTTTCTCGTTGGTCTTGAAATTAAAAGAGAACTTACTTCCGGCGAATTGTCTTCTGTTTCTCAGGCAATACTGCCATTTGGCGCAGCCATAGGTGGAATGATCGTTCCCGCCTTTATCTATATTATTTTCAATAAGGGTACCATTTACCAGGGAGGTTGGGGCATCCCCATGGCTACTGATATTGCTTTCAGTCTTGGGGTAGCATCTATGCTTGGCAGTAAATTTCCCGCAGCCTTAAAAATATTTTTAACCGCACTGGCAATCTTTGATGATTTAGGTGCCATTATCATTAATCCATCTCTAATAGGTAACCTCGGCAGTAATGTTTCACTTGGCATTTTTTTCGGGTTGTTTTTTGGAAAGCCGATCGGGGTAATGTTGGCAAGCTGGTAGTTGCTGCAGCATAAAGCGGTAAGTCTTCTCAACGATGTTACCTGGGGGTCAAATGGCAGGTGCAGGCATGCTGGCAGGGATAGGTTTTACCATGTCCATTTTTATAGCGGCCCTTGCATTTGAACAAAAAGACATGCAGGACATTTCAAAGCTGGTTGTGATGTTCACCGCCGTTATTTCTATAGCAACTTTGTTTATTTGGATGACGGTAGTTGGTCGAAACAACAAACCAGAACAGCCAGTTACATTGTACGATGATGATGAAGCGTATTTAAATTTTGGGTGATAATACACTTGATGTTAATCTTAAAGCATGGCTATTATCTAAGAATGAATTTTATCCATTATGACACCAGAACGAACTGAAAGACTATTACAGGTATTACATAAACGCCAGCCCGACCTTACTGTCATTCTTGAAAATGTACTTGATCCGCATAACATTTCCGCTGTTATGCGTACCTGCGATGCAGTGGGTATACACGAAATATTTGTACTTAACTCTCATATACCGCGTCATAAAAAGTTTGGTCCGCGTAGCAGCAGCAGTGCCGATAAATGGCTGACGATTCACCAGTTTGAAGACCTGGAAACCTGCGTGGCAGCGGTAAGAAAAAAGTATGATTTTATTTATACCACCCATCTTGCCCGCAACGCTGTTTCGTTGTATGAATTGGATTTGACCCGGAAAGTTGCACTTGTGTTTGGTAACGAACACAGTGGTTGCAGCGAGGCCATCATTGGTATGGCAGATGGTAATTTCATTATACCACAGGTTGGCATTATTCAATCCCTTAATATTTCGGTGGCGTGTGCGGTAACTATTTATGAGGCTTACCGCCAGAAAAAAGCGGCTGGCCATTATGAAACACCAAGGCTGGCAAGCAATGAAGCGCAATATTTAATGAAGGCCTGGAATATGTATGATCTAATCAGGTAAACGGGCTAATAGTTTGGCTATAAAAGCCTTAGTGATATTTTTTAATTTATGGAAGACCTGTCTTCAATATGACTGGTGTACCGGGGGCTGATTCCTGCACTGTCTTCTTAGCCAAAACCGCTGTAATGCTCACATTCAATTCAAAACCTATCAGTAATACAAGCGAATTGATGTATACAAGGTTCATGATGATCAATACTGTGCCCAACGAGCCGTACACTTTATTGAATTGCCCAAAATTATTTACCCATTCGCTAAATAACCAGCTGGTAAAAAAAGTAAGTATGGTTGCCAGTATAGCTCCCGGTGAGTTTAAAGGCCACTTGTTTTTTACTGCAGGTGCCCACCGGTAAACAAACGCGATCGTAAAATAATTCAAAAGAATTATCAGCAACCACCGGGTAGACCCGATAATAGAAATCACCACGGGTTTGTTCCACGACAATTGTTTTAAAAGAAAAATTCTTAACTGGCCCTGGGTAGCCAGCAACAGCACGGTGCTAAAAAACAGGAGGATCAATAGGGAAGTTAACCGTATGGCGGTCCATCTTTTTGCCAGGAAGCGGCTGCTGCGTTCTTCAAAATAGCTGCGGTCGAAGGTGCGCATAATCCCCATCATGGCGTTGCTGCTAAAAAAAATGGCAGCCAGAAAACTAAAAGAAAGCAATCCGTTCCGTTGTGTGCTAAAAAAATCATGAATTATATCCGCCAGCAGGCGTAAGGTGTTTTTATCTTTTAATATCTGGGCAAGTGTTTTTATTAATTCTCTTTCAAAATGTACTGCCGTTGGCAGGTACGGAACCAGGGTGCATAGAAAAATGAGGCCAGCAGGTAAGGCCATCAGCACGTTAAATGAAATAGTAGCCGAACGCGATGCAAAGCCGATATTGATGATTTGTTGTCTGAAAAACTGCATTACCTCGTACAATGGAATTCCGTGGAAACCAGGCAATACCAGGGTTTTGGTCTTGCGCAGCAGGAAATTAAAAGGAGCCAGGTTAACAAGCCAGTTTTCGAATTTTGTCATATTTACGGAGCTTTTGAAGCAGGGCCGGCATTGGCTTTTTGTTTTTCTGCCTTACGGATAAGCCAGGCATTAAGGCTATCCTGGTACAACTTAGCGGCACGGTTATGGTCGGGAAGATTGCTGGTAAAAGTGCTGCCACCCATCAGGTCTGCATTGGCAACAAAATAAAGGTAGTCGGTTTTAGACGCATCTAAAACTGCGTCAATTGTGGCAGGCGATGGAGTACATATTGGGCCGGGCGGAAGGCCGGTATTCCGGTACGTGTTGTAAGGTGATTCTATCACCAGGTCTTTATAATAAACCCGGTTCATGGTAAAGTTTTTCAAGGCATAACGTATGGTAGGATCGGCCTGCAAAGGCATACCTTTTTTCAAGCGGTTAAAATAGACACTCGCAATTTTTAGCTTGTCTTCCGGCATATTGGTTTCCTCTTCTACGATAGAGGCAATAGTATACACCTGGTCAGGTGAAAAACCTTTTGCCGCCGCTTTTATTTTTCTGTCGTCTTTTTCCCACCATATATCATATTCCTCGTTTAGCTTTCTGAATAAGCGGCTTGTCGGGTAAGTCCATGGAATGGAGTAGGTATTTGGGATAATGTGGTGATAGTGGTCCATACCAGCTGAATCGAGCCATTGCATAATCGTTAACGAGTCGGCTTCAAAATTTTTACCAATCAGCCTGGCCATATCCTGTGGGAGCCTGAGTTTATTGATAACGAGCTTCACAGGAATAAGATCTCCATTCCGCAGTTTTCTTACCACATCCAATACACTTGCGCCACTTGATATTTGATATCGGCCAGGTTTAATTTTCTGCCAATAATCCAATCTTTCTGCCAGCCATTCAAAGTCAGAAGTGTTTGTAATAATGCTATCGCTTACCAATGAATCTAATACAGCTTGTTTTGTAGCATGGTTTGTTCTTACATACAGGTACTTTTTATTGCCGGCAAAACTGGTTTTTGGGGCAAGAAATTTATAATACACAATACCCGCAACGAGTAAAAAGGCAACTAATAAAAAAAGTAAGATTTTCTTTATCATGATTATTTATTGAACTGCTTAAAACTATCTGAAACTTATAGCAGCATAATGTTTTGTATCAACCAAAACTGCTAAAATAAAAAAGGCTATCCCTTTTATGTGGATAGCCTTTTTTATTTTATCTGAAATTTTATTTTACTGATGTATCTGTTTTAGGTTGCGCCGGCTGCGTATTTGCAGGCGTTTGCTGAACTGGAGCGCCGCTTGTATTTACTTTATCAAGCAAGCTGTTGTTGCTGGTACTGCCACCCATAAACAGGCTGCTGATAAGGCAAAGAATACCAATGATGCTGGCGAACAACCAGGTGCCTTTTTCAAGAACATCAGTAGTTTGTTTAACACCCATTAGCTGGTTTCCAAAACTGCCTACGTTGGAAGCTAAGCCGCCACCTTTAGGGTTTTGCACCAGGATTATAAAACCTAGAATTCCACTGGCAAGAATAATCAGTATCAGGAAAAGAATCGTCATTGTTTGTTTTTTAAATCTTCAATTCGGGCTGCAAAGAAAACAGATTTTTCAGGATGCAGCAATAATAATTTTTTGAAGATATCTGCTGCCTGCTGATACTTGCCTTGCTTCTCCAAAACAAGCGCCATGGCTTCGGTAATAATTTCCTTGCCGGTGTTGCTTTGATTGGCTTGAGCTTCTACAACAGGGTCAGCCGGCGTTGTAGCAGCTTCCTGTGCGGTAACTTTCTTCATTGTTTTAAGCCACTGTGTAAAGCTTTTCAGTTGCCGGTCGAATTTGTCTTTTGGTTCAGCAGACAGATCGAGTTTAATACCCTGGCATGGAAAATAGACAACTGAATCAAATGGTTCAAAAGCAAGTGGTTCTGCTGCAGATGCTTCGATTGAAGGCAAAATTATCGGGGCAATTAAAATTTGTCCTGGTGTTGTTACATCATTTCCCTGTTCAATTTCCGGTATGGGTGTTGCCGCAACAATCGGATTGGTAGCGCCAGAATTATTGGCGGTATTTTCATCAACAACAGCTGCAATAGATTCTTTTTCAGCAGGTTTGTCTGCACTCTGAGAAATGTCATTTTCAGTATCGGCAAAGGATTTCGCTTCTAATACTATGTTGCCAGGTCCAGTAACTTCTACAACATCAACTATATTGTTTTCAACCAAACCTTCATGAACCGTAACATCCTGTTCAATTTCTGACGGGGCAGCTTTACCGGCTAATAATTTTTCGACCTGTGCTTTTAACCAGTTATCAGTTTCAAGGGCTGGTGCTGCGGCAACATTCTCATTGTTCGCTACAGAATTATTGGCAGTGTTCTCAATAGCTTCGTTTTCAGCGGGTTTAATTGTACCTGGTGAGATGTCATTTTCAGGATCGGCGAAGGATTTCGTTTCTACTGCTGGGTTACGAGGTTCAATAACTTCTGCAACAGCAACTGTATTGCTCTCAACCAGGTCTTCATGAACCGTAATATCCTCTTGAATTTCTACCGGCTGAATATCGTTTGCTTTTGATTTTTCAGGTT
>JBKJNG010000524.1:0-7410 GCA_046596065.1 Phnomibacter sp.
CTGTTTCGCACCTACATATAACTTCAAATGGATGCAGCTTTCCAACTAATTAAATTCAGTTATAAGTTTGGACTTGTAAAACCTAATCCTTTCATGCCCGTTTTTACTTCGGGGCAACTCATAAATAAATTCCACAACAAACCAGTTCGATAATTTTCTATCATTACTATAATTGGGCCCTGGTCAATAGCAAGATATGAATCAGCAAACCACCTGTCATTAAGATTAAATGCATCTACAAAACCATAACCATTTTCTTTCCAGATTTTATCGCCCAAGGTATAGTAGAAAAACTTGAGCGCCTGCATTGATTCGACCGGTGTATAGGGAAAAGCTGACAAGGCCGCCGTGGGCGCAATTACACCAACATCGTTCGTGGGCGAACTTGCGGTATAACCATTCTGAATATCGCTTGCTGTTAAGCCCCAGTTATTACTGTTGTATCCAAAGTTTTTTGGATTCTCAATACAGTAATTGTAGTTGATAAGTGTATGATTTTTATTCTGTACCCAATAATCAGCATACGCATCTTTCAGATCATGCGGATTGATACCAAGAAAAGAATATTGCGAAAAGAATAGCGGGCCTCCATAGTCAGGACCAAGTGGCAATTGCGAACCGTAAAAACTTTTCCCGTTTTTCAGTCCACCATTCTGTGCCCATCCATTATCGTATACAGTTTTCGGAATTGAAAAAGTTGGAGAGGATGCTGCCAAAGCATAAGGAATCAAACTTTCATTCCATCCGCGAATCGGGAAATTCATATCCCAAAAAAAGTACGGACTCCAATGCCAGTATAAAACATCTTCATTATTTTTTCTGAACCAACTCCACTCAACTCCTTTCCAAATTGAATTGATATTGCTACGCAATGAAACTTCGCCAGCATCAGTTGTATTAAAATATTGACGGGCACATAAAAGGCCCTGCACCAGGTAGGCAGTTTCCACCAAATCAGCACCATTGTCTTTGGCGCTGAATGGAATGGCATTGCCAGTACCCCCATTTAACCAATGCGGAAAAGCACCGTGAAATTTCTCCGCTTTGTTTACAAGGAAGTCAGTGATTTTTTGCATACGGGCAAGCCCTTCGGCACGGGTAATAAAACTACGGTCAACCGCTGCGACTATTGCCATAATTCCAAAACCCGAACCACCCGATGTAACAATATCGCCCGAAGTATTTCTTTCTCTTGCAAGGCCACTTATTGGATGGCCAAAATCCCAAAAATATTTGAACGTAACGCGTTGTACTTTATCAAGCAATTCGTTGTCAGTGATAGTTGGGTATTTCTGTGTTGGATCGATACCGGTAATTAGATCAACAGCAACGGAAGTTTTCAGTTTACCACCTGTTTTTGATGATAAAGACGTTGGTACAGTAATATTAAACGCAATTAAATAATTTAAGTTTGCAGAAGGTTGAACTACTACAACACTGTCATTTTTTTCATAGGATAATATTGTGGCTACTGTGCTGCTTGCATTGTCTTTTAATACAATTGAAGCGGTTGCACTATTATGATCGATTGGTGCACCAAATTCCAATTTAATAACAGGCTTAGCAGCCACATTCAAATATTTAAACCCATTGCTTACACCATCAACACTAACTGTTTTCAAATTAAATGATGGCGGTATAACAGGTGGAGGCGCTGGATCGGGAGATTTTTTTGAACAGCCTGAAGTCGTCAAGAAAACAACGGCGATGAATAGGATAATTTTCATATTGCGAAATTTTAAACAGCCTTACCTGCTAACCATTTTTTTAAAATAAAGATCTAATAACGCCGGCTACTATTTTGTATCGCCTGCTGGTAGTTGCAGGAATAAAAGGCTTTCGTTGTTTCTTGCTATCACCAGCACCTCACCATATTTAGCCGAGCGCAATTTCTTAATATCTCTTACCTGGCTAAATGCTGCTATTTGTGGTTGAGGCATATAGCTTATTGATCTGCCATCAGCGCTAAACATAGCGAGAGATTGCGCATCGTATCTTCCTTCATAAGGCGTTACATCGAAAAAGTTACCACCAGCAACAAACATTTTATTCGCTGCATTTGCATTTGCATTTTGAAAGGAAAATAATGGTGCCAACTGAAGGTTTGCCGGCAAATCATTTATAGAAAATTTCCCTTTGCCATCACCGTAGCAAACAGCAGAGCCTAATCTTTCAGCCACGTATGGCTTAATAGTATCGATCCAGCCATAAAAAACATCTTTCATTACAACGCCTGCATATTCGGAATAAAGCAAATAATGCTTTTTCAATAACGGCAATTGGCGCTCTACTTCATCCTTTGCTAAAAACGGATATTCTTCTCCGTTTCTTGTGTAAGAAAGCAATTGTTCTACCTGGCCGTTTTTATCAAAATCAGCAACGTATAATTTTAGCGGGGCATTTTCTTTTGTCCAAAATTTATTATTCCAGCCCCAGTTGCCAGCTAATAAATCGATGTTACCATCACCGTTTACATCAGTAGCAAAAATGGTTTGCCATAAGCCCGTTGAATTTGGGATAACTGCTTTTGTAAAACTTCCATTTCTATTCAAGAAGACTGTAAGCGGCATCCATTCACCAGCAACGATCAGATCCATAAAACCATCCGTATTTAAATCGGTAAATGTGCCCGATGTAACGCAACCAATTTTATTTAGTGAGATTATATTATCACCGGCAGTTGTAAATTTTGCATGCCCATCATTCAACAGCAAATAAGATGTTTGCGGAACGCCGTAAGCCTTGGCATTGGCAAGCGTTCCAACAAAAATATCTGTATCGCCATCCTTATCAATATCAGCAACGGAAATACACGATTTGTTTGTTAAGATGGCAGGCAATGCATTATCAGCTTTGGTAAATTTTCCTTTGCCATTATTCAGGTATAACCTATCGGCAAGTAAAGGATCATTATCAAAAAACTGGTTGCCTCCGCTTACAACATACAGGTCTGATGCACCATCGTTGTTTGCATCAAAAAAAACAGCGTCGTTGTCTTCAAATGCGGCATCTGCTTTAAAGATTGTGGTATCAGCTGATACAAATGTGCCGTTGCTTTGCTGCAGTAATAATGCACCCGCTTGCCCGCTTGCACCACATGCGTACATGTCATCAAGGCCATCACCATTTACATCGGCCACTGCAACCTTTGGACCTCTCGTTGATTCGGCATGAGGTAATAAATACTGCACATTAAAATCGTTGAAATTATTTTCCTGGTGTTTCCAATTTACCTGCAAATCATTTATGGTTGTAAGAACTGGTACTTCCGGTTTAAAATATATTTGATAGTTAAATGTTCCGGATGCATTTTTTTGTTCAATTACAAGTTGTTTATTGACTGCTACATTTTTTAATAATTGAAACCGCTGATCGGGCCAAACAATTAAAATACTATCAATTGAGTTAATAGCATCCAAACCAAAATGCAATCGTGTATCTGATGAAGATTGAAAACCACGTGTGAGCATTAATTGCTGGTATTGTATTTTGTCTTTTAAAAACAAATACGCTTTGGCACCAATACCATTTGTATTGGCAGCTTCGCCTTTAAAAGAAACAGAGAGATAATTCTTTTTAGGTGCATCGTTTTTTAGAACTATTGCGTTTGATTCCAGGCAATTCATTACAAGATCAAGATCACCATCATTATCAAGATCGGCATAAGCAGCACCGTTGTAATAGCCTTTCATGTTACCAGTACCCCATTCATTACTCACATCAGTAAACAAAGCATTTCCATCGCCTTTAAACAAAAACGGATGTGAACTTCCATCAGGCATTTTTGACAATGCCATATCATCGTATTTATCTGAATTGTTCAATGCTTTTTTTACAGCAAGATCAGATACATAACGGATATAATCGAGATCCACTGGGCGCTTTACAATGCCACTTGAAATAAACAGATCTTTATTGCCATCATTGTCAAAATCTGCAAACAACGGGCACCAGCTCCAGTCGGTTGCAGACACCCCACTCATTAAGCCGGTTTCGCTAAAGCTTGTACCATTACCGTTGTTGCGCTGCAAGCAATTCTTTGAGAATTGATATTGAAATCCGTTCTTGATTATTTTATACTTGTATGTATCCGGATTTTCATCGCTGCCATAAGTTTTTAAAACTTTTTCAGAGGGCGGCAGCATATCAACAGTTAGTAAATCCAGCTGGCCATCGTTGTTATAATCAGCCACATCATTACCCATGCTAAAACGGCTGTAATGACCGAAGTGCTTTGCGCCATCTTCACTAAAAGTTCCATTGCCATTATTTACATAGTAATAATCATTTTCATGAAAATCATTACCGACATAAATATCATCCCAGCCATCATTGTTAAGATCTGCAACCGCAATACCTAATCCATAGCCTAAACTGCTTTGATAGATACCTGCCTCTGCAGAAACATCGGTGAATTTTGGCGTTCCCTTTGGTCCGCCCGTTGTAGTGATCAAATCGTTACGATACAATTTATCGCCTGTGTATTCATCATACTTTCTGCGGTTGATTGTATCTACAATATTTTCATTTGCCCTATGCGATTGATTTAGCAAATAACAATCAAGATCACCATCATGATCATAATCGAAGAAGGCTGCCTGCGTTGTAAAGCCCGAAAAAGCCAAACCATAGTTCGTTGAACTTTCAGTAAATGTAACCCCGTCTTTTGCAGTAGCGCCATTGTTAATAAACAATTCGTTGTGGCCCAATAATCCGTGATGATTCGCTACGGCTGATACATAGATATCAAGAAAGCCATCACCATTTACATCGGCCATGGTAACACCACTGCACCAGTCGGCAGTGCCTGCTACACCTGCTTTTTCAGTTATATCTTCGAACTCAAAATTGCCTTTATTCAGGTATAATTTATTGTTGCCATTGCTGTTTGCTGTAAAATAAATATCAGGTAAGCCATCATTGTTTACATCACCAATTGCCACACCGCCACCATTGTAATAATAGAGATAATATAAGATGCCAAAAACTTCTCTTTTTTCTAGCTTGTTTGCGAAATGAATATTTGTTTTTGATGGAGATAATTCAGTAAATAAAGTATGCGGCCTATTACAGGAATGAAAAACAGAAGCAGACAGTATTAAAGAAAACAAATACAGTCGTGTAGCAGGCTTAAAAATCATTTTCTAATACTTAAATTATACAGGGTAAAAATACAAATTAATTTGCCATTGATACCTTCCTTTACAAGCATGCGTAACTTACAATAACTTTACGTATTACAATTTCAATGCTACCATTGGTATGAACAAAATAAAAGACCATCCAAAGTCTGCTATAACATTTGCAATTATTTGTTGCAGTATTTTTTTGTTAACGCAATGCGTTGCAAAAAAGCAGGCTGATGATGGCATTATCGCAAACAGCAAAGGACAAAAATTTGCAGGATCGGCGTCGTGTGCAAGCTGTCATAAGAACATTTACGATACCCATATTCATACTGCACATTTTCTTACTTCAAGGCCAGACTCTGCGCAATACATAAAGGGAAGTTTTGATGTCGGGAACAATGTGTTTGCATTTAATGCAAGTGTATCTGTAGCCATGGAAAAAAGAACGGATGGTTTTTACCAGGTTGAATATTTCAGGGGAGCGGAAAAGAAAGCAAGACGGATGGATATGGTGATAGGATCGGGTACCATGGGACAAAGTTTTTTGAACTGGCAGGAAAATCGTCTGTATCAATTACCTATCACCTATTTTACCGCAGCAAACCAGTGGTCGAACAGTCCAGGATTTCCTGATAAGGTAGTTTTTAACAGGGGAATTACCACCCGTTGCATGGAATGTCACAGCACATACATTGAAACGACACCGGGCATAGGCAACAAACCCGATGCATTCAATAAAAACAAAATAATACTTGGTGTTGATTGCGAAAAATGCCATGGTCCTGCGGCAGAGCATGTTACCTTTCAAACTGCAAATCCTGCAGATACCATTGGAAAATTCATTATTAATCCATCCAATTTTTCCCGACAACAAAATTTGGATTTATGTGCCTTGTGTCACGGAGGAAGATTACAAAAAACAAAGCCTTCGTTTGAGTTTACAGCAGGTGAAAAATTAGCAGATTATTTTCACATGGATACAAGTGCTCCCGATCCCAATAACATAGATGTGCATGGCAATCAGTATGGTTTAATGCGGGCCAGCAAATGTTTTAAAATGAGCGCAACACTAACCTGTAATTCCTGCCACAATACACATGAAAATGAAAAAGGAAAAACCGCTTTATTTTCTGAACGTTGCATGAGTTGCCATAACACTGAACATGAGAAGGTTTGCAAGCTAAGCGCTTCATTAGGCACTGTAATAAAAACCAATTGTATTGATTGCCATATGCCGCTAAAACCATCAAAAGCAATTGCTGTTTTTCTTCCCGGAAAAAACACGCCGACTGCGGCTTTGATACGTTCGCATTTTATCAGTGTCTATCCGGAAGATTTAAAAAAAATAGCGGATAAAATGAGAAAATAATTATGCCAGATTGATAACCAATCGTAACCCTTGTCAAATTATATTTTTCTTATTAAGCTGATCTAACGAAAATGGGCTATCTCGATTGAGATAACCCATTCATTTTTAATTCAACCAGTGTAATTCTACTTCTTAGTTGTAAATAAGTCAGTAACCTCGGCGGCAGACAATCCCCTGTTGTAAATTCTGAACTGATCTAACGCTCCGTTGAAAGATCTTGCCCAACCTTCAGGACCATGATTGGTAAGCGAAGGAGCAGTTTGGAACTGGTAAGTACCAAGCACCATTCCGTTGAAATTATTAAACTTGATTTTACCATAGTTACCACCACCCAATACTTTTTTATTAATTGCCGTTGGAACCCCATCAGCATAAATAGTAAACTGCGAAGTAGCCGCGTCATAGGTAATAGCAATATGGGTCCACTTATTTAATGCTCCGGGAATCTTTATTTCATTCCACTCTTCGCCATTGCCGCTGGAAACACCTGCATTAAACATGTGCACTTTTAAAAACGCTTCGGACTGGTCAGCCGCGTTGTTGTCGTTCTCCAGGAACAAATCGAGGTTTCCCCAAAACTCATTTTTGTTCGATATGGAGAACAAACCCTGTGCGCCGCCATCAACTGGTCCAACGCCATTCATCCAGAAAGACAATGTAAAACTTCCAAGATTTGTGAGTGTATCTGCAGAAACACCTTTAAACCCGCTGGGATAAGTTACAATGTCACCAACCCCTTTTAAGAGTATATAACCACCAGGGCCAATTTTTGCAGCCTGACCAGTTACACCGGCAACATACGTTACACTTGCAGGAGTTGATGTAAGATTATTTTCGCCCGCATCTGTAAGGTTATTTTCGAAAGCCCAAAAGCTTTTTAAATCATTGTAAGGCGGCGGTGGTGGATCAAGT
>JBKJNG010000253.1:0-4166 GCA_046596065.1 Phnomibacter sp.
ACCCAATTATCGCTTTTAAAGCCCTAGCCAATTTTGATATAGTATCAAAACTTCATGGAGACTGGTGGATAGGACAGGTTATTTTCTCTATTGTTTTAATGCCTGTATGTGTATGGCTCTATCGACAGGTTTCCTATAAAAACATCCATAAAAAATGGGTTAAATTTATCATTGAAAAATCGGCGGGTAACTCGGTTGCAAAGGCCATGCAGTTTATAAAAGAATTAGATGCGCTAAAAAAGGAAAATATTTAAATACCCGCTGTAAGGAAATCACAGAACCGAACATATATATTATAGCCTTCGGCGATACCAGTTTGCTTTGTCGCTGTAAGCGAAAACATAGAAATACGAAACTGCAAGCTTCGCATAGCGGGGTTTTTGCGTTAGACCTTGGGGGTTTTTAAAAACCCCCAAGCTCTACATTCCGCCGCCCATAGCTATTCAGCTGAGCGGCTGCGGGATAGCCGGGCTGTAGCTGGCCGCGTGCAAAGGCACAGTGCGTGGCGGCCACTACCCCGGGCTAGCCCGAACAAATGCTGCTTATTGCTTTGCAGCCGACAGCCCCAAATAATTCCATGTATTTTATTTAACAAGTTCGTACAGCAATCCACGCCGTTTGTTTATGCAATTTTGAACCGGCTTTCATCTAATACCTGGCATACCTTTATTTTAAATGAGCTGGCGGGTTTTAAAAACCTGCCGGGTCTACATTGAAAACACACTATTATGACGACTAAGATTTGCGCCCTGCTCACTATTTTAACGCTTTCTATTTATTACCCGCTTATGGCTCAGAAACAATTTAATTATGATGCTTCCTGGAAAAAAGTAGAAGAACAACTGTCCAAGGGCCTGCCAAAATCGGCCATGGAGGAAGTGAATAAAATTTACACACAGGCAAAAAAAGAAAATAGGGAAGCGCAGCAGGTGAAAGCGCTTATTTACAAAAGCCAACTGGTGCAACAGGTGGAAGAAAATGTCTGGTATAAAAATGTGCAGTCGTTTGAAAAAGAAACAGCCGCAGCTAAAGAACCTGGAAAACAAATATTACACAGCATAAGTGCCGATCTGTATTATAATTATTTTCAAACACAACGCTGGAAAATATATGAACGCAGCGCCACCATCAACTTTGTAAAAGACGAACCTGAAACATGGACGAAGGAAGATTTCCATAAAATAATTGCAGATCATTACCAGGCCTCTTTATCAAATTCCGCTTTATTGCAGCAAACAAAACTGGATGCTTACGATCCGATCATTACCAAAGGAAATCAGCGCAAGCTAAGACCAACGTTGTACGATTTGCTGGCGCATAAAGCACTTGATTATTATAAAACCGGCGAAATAGAAATCACAAAACCTGCTTTTGAATTTCAACTGAATGATCAGGCAAATTTGGCTGATGCAAAAACTTTTATTCGCTACAACTATAAAAGCAAAGGCAGCAGCAGCAACCAGTTAGCCACTATAAAATTATACCAGGACCTGGTTCGTTTTCATGTAAACGACAACGACAAAGCAGCTTTAGTGGATGTAGATATAGAACGGGTATCATATGCGCATGGAAACAACGTGAATGAAGGAAAAGAACATCTATACAAGGAAGCACTGGAACATATTTACACTCAATACAACACTGTTCCAGAAGCTATGCAGGCCGGTTATATGTTAGCCCAGTGGTGGTGGGAAAAAGGTGAGGCTTATGAACCGTTGACCGGGACGGAGTTGGACAGAAATGCATTAAAGCAAGCAGCTACTCTTGCGGCTGAAGTAGCCAAAAAATTTCCATCAAGCGAAGGAAGCATTAGTGCAGCTAATTTGTTGAAAGGATTGGAAAGTCCGCTGCTTTCCATGGAAGTTGAAAAGGTAAATACTATCAATGAAGCATTCCGTTCGCTGGTAAAATTTAAGAATACGAGTGGCATGTTTTTGCGTTTAATAAAAGCAGATGATGCTGTTGAAAAACAATTAAACGATGATGCAAATTATCAACGCGACACTTACTGGAAAAAATTGGCGCAATTAAAAGCCGTGAGAAATTGGCAACAGCCATTGCCCGTATTTGATGATTTGCGTGAGCATAGTGCGGAGATTAAAATTGATGCGCTGCCGGCAGGTAGATACATTTTGTTCGCATCTAAAAACAACGATTTCAGCACAGGCGAAAACGCTTTGGCTGCAACAGAATTGTATGTAAGCAATATCAGTTTTGTAAATAGTAATAACGATTACTTTTTCCTGAATAGGCAAACAGGGAAACCGCTGGATGCCGCACAGATACAGTTGTGGAGTACGAGCTACGATTATAACACCAGAAAAAGAATTTCAACAAAAGGGGCGTTGGTAAAAGCTGATAAAAACGGTTACCTGCAATTGCATGACACAAAATCTGCCAACAATTACAATGCAAATACAAGACTGGAAATAAGTTATAAAACGGATCGCCTGTTTATGAAAGATGAAATATCCGGTACCCGTAATTATAACAATGAAACCAAAAATGAAATAAAGCCTGATTGGGATATTGCACGCTATTTTATATTCATTGACCGCAGTATCTACAGGCCCGGCCAATTGGTTTATTTTAAAGCCATTGGTGTGGTGCCGCATGCAGCGGGCGCAAATTCTCAAAGAGGCAATTCGTTGTTTTTACCAGGCAAACCAATTACAGTTGAATTAATAAATGCCAATGGTGAAGTGGCGGATACCCTGCAGCTTACGCCTAATGAATATGGCAGCATCAACGGCTCATTTAAATTACCCGAATCAGGGCTTACGGGCAACTTCACGCTTCATGTAAGAATGCCAACTTATTCTGCCACTAGCTTTAATGTGGAAGAATACAAACGCCCGAAATTTTATGTAGAATTTGAAAAAATAAAAAGCAGTTATAAATTAAATGATAGTATTAATGTAACCGGTATAGCAAAAGCCTACGCAGGAAATAATATTGATGGCGCTACCGTGAAATATCGTGTGCACCGCATTACCAGGTATCTATATCCATGGTTATTCTGGCGCAGTGGGAAAACCATTTGGCCTTCTTACGATCAAAGCGCAGGAATGGAAATTACCAATGGCGAAACAACTACAGATGCTGATGGAAAATTCTTAATCAACTTCAAAGCCATTCCTGATTTAAGCACCAACAAAGCACTCGATCCAAGCTTTGATTATACGATTGATGTGGACGTAACAGACCTGAATGGCGAAACAAGAAGCGGCAATAATACTGTTTCGGTTGGCTACAAATCATTGGTAGCAAATATTACAATCCCCGGTGGCAACCAGCAACTGGTGGATAGCTTACAAAGCATCAATATCACCACCACAAATCTTGGTGGTGAAACAGTTCCATCAACCGTAAATGTAAAAATTTATAAGCTTGTAACACCTGCAAGATTAATCCGCGAACGCTATTGGGAACAACCCGATACCGCGGTTATGAGTTATGCGGAGTATGTAAAAAACTTCCCGCATGATGACTACAAAAATGAAGGTGATTACCACAGCTGGCAGAAAGGAAAACTGGTTCAATCCGATACATTAACAACAAGTAGTAATCCAACATTTGCATTGGACAAAAAAGCTTTTGATGCAGGCTGGTACACCATTGAGGTAATTACAAAAGACAAGGATGGTAATGAAGTAAAAGCAGTGGAATGGTTTGGTTTAAACGATCCGAAAAAGAATCAGCCATCGGCTACTCGGTACAACATTACCCAAACAATTAAAGGAACGGTGGAACCAGGTGAACAGGCAGTATTTATGCAAGGAAGTTCGGCCAGCGATCTGTTTATTGTGCAGCAAACAATTCACAGTGAATTGTCAACAGGGAATAGTGAAAAACATAGCAATTCAAAGTTTGATTTTCAAACGCCAAGTACACCATTCACTAATTATAATTTTGCTGCTATAGAGGCTGATCGGGGTGGCTACGCAATAAATCGTTTCTTTGTAAAAGACAACCGCGTTTATAATGTTAATTGGATGGTAGATGTGCCATGGACAAACAAGGCATTAAAGATTTCTTTCGAAACATTTCGGGACAAATTATTACCCGGACAGGAAGAGAAATGGAAAGTAAAAATCAGTGGTTATAAAGGCGATGCAGTAGCTGCCGAAATGCTGGCAAGTACGTATGATGCAAGTCTTGACCAG
>JBKJNG010000643.1:0-6906 GCA_046596065.1 Phnomibacter sp.
CAGCACCCTGTGTAGCTAACGCCATAGCCAACGCTTCTCCAATACCTGCCGATGCACCCGTTATCCACGCAACTTTATTCTTAAAATGATCCGCCATTTTTTGCTTCCTGTTTTCTATAAACAAGCTAATACAAGTCGTGCAAGATAAGCGGCATTTAAACAGGTATTAACTTACTAAGTTTGCGCCCATGAATGAAATGCTGACTGCACCTGCCAGCACCTGGTTTCTTATTTGCACCGTGGCATTTGCAGCCGGATTTATTGATTCGATTGTGTGCGGTGGCGGATTGGTTCAAACTCCCGTCCTATTTTTCAGCTTTCCTAATACGCCGGTTGCCAACTTACTTGGCACCACAAAAATCCCTTCTTTCTGCGGCACAAGCATTGCTGCTTATTACTATTCAAAACGGGTTCAAATGCAATGGCGGCTTGTTGGTTTTATAGCACTTGCCGCATTTGCAGCTGCTTTATTTGGAAGCCATTTGGTTACCCTGATCCACAACCAGGTTCTTAAACCTATTATCCTGGTAGTGTTAATAGCCGTTGCCATTTACACGTACAACCGCAAAGATCTCGGTATGATAAAAACAGCAGAAGGCCCTGTTGAGCATGCACTCGCAAAAGGTATTATCAGCGGTTTTTTGCTAGGTTTTTACGATGGCTTTATTGGGCCGGGCACCGGTAGCTTTTTAGTGCTGGTATTTATCACTTTACTGAACGAAGATTTTCTGCATGCCAACGCACATGCGAAGTTTATAAACATGGCAACCAACCTGGCATCTATCCTTTACTTTTCAATAAGCGGACATATTTTTTACAAGCTGGCAATACCCATGGCTATCTGTAATATGCTGGGAGGTTACAGCGGCAGCAAACTGGCGTTATTAAAAGGCAATCGATTTATCCGCATCTTTTTCTTAACCATCGTTTGCGCCATTATAACAAGGTTTGCCTATGATATATTGGGGTAACGCATAATGAATAATGGATAACTAATAACAGCAGTAAAAAGATTATTACAATGACCTATTGACTTATTGACTTAATAGCCACTCACGATTCACGACTCAAGAAAATGACAAAACAGAACCGGAAACAAACAATAGCAGGAATTGCAATGGCTTTAATTGCCTGCATTCTCTGGAGTTTCAATTTTATTATTGCCCGGGGCATCAGCAAACTAATGCCGCCTGTTACCATTTCATTTTTACGCTGGCTCTGTGCTGCCATTATCATCACTCCCATTGCATGGAAAAGATTTTCTACAGAAAAAAAACTTATAACAAGGCACTGGAAAAACATTTTACTGGCAACCATTACAGGCATCAGCCTTTACAGCCCAATGATCTATTTGGCCGGTCACTACTCGCCCGCTGTTAACCTTGCACTAATTGGCACCACCGCATCGCCAGTATGTACCTTTTTAATCGCGGCCATCTTTTTAAAAGAAAAAATACCGCCCCTTCGATTGATTGGTTTGCTCATTTGCATAACAGGCATTATACTATTATTATCAAAAGGAAGCTGGTATTCCATTACACATTTTTATTTTACTACCGGCGATAAATGGATGTTGCTCGGTGCCTTTTCATTTGGGGTGTACAATGTTGCGGCAAGAAAAAAATCACCTGAATTATCGGCGCTAACTTACTTGTTTGTGACATTCGTTTTAGGCACATTAATACTGTTGCCTTTTTACTTGTGGGAAGCCAATACAACTAATCCTATCGTTTGGACACCCAATTTGTGGCTGATTGTTTTATATTCAGGTGCCGGCACTTCGGTAGCAGCTTTCTTTTGCTGGAACGCGGCCATCACACGCATCGGCCCAGCACGAACTTCAGTTTTTGGCAACCTGATACCCGTGCTTGCCAGCCTCGAAGCCGTTTGGCTGCTTCACGAAACCGTTTCGTTTATTCAAATTATCAGCATGTGCATTGTTACTGCCGGATTGGTTTTAGCCACCTTCAAAAAATAGTTTTTTGTGTAGGAGTATATTCACAAAATGAATGTTATTAAGCTACGCAATTTGACTTATTTACCTGCTTAACTGTTATCTTCAACTTTAAAAATCCACCCGGCTATATGGCAGTAAAAACGATGGCTCAGATGACAGCAGATGGACAGGCGCCGGAAATATTATTTTGGGTTGGCTGTGCAGGAAGTTTCGATCAGCGGGCGCAAAAAATAACCCGTTCTTTAGCTGCTATTCTTGAAAAGGCTGGTATTTCTTTTGCTGTTTTGGGTTCGGAAGAAGCTTGCACCGGCGACCCCGCGAGGCGGGCTGGCAACGAGTTTTTATTCCAGATGATGGCTTACCAAAACATCCAGGTTTTGAATGGATACGGCGTTAAAAAAATCGTAACCGCCTGCCCGCATTGCTTTAATACCTTAAAAAATGAATACCCCGAATTGGGTGGTAATTATGAAGTAATTCATCATACCACTTTATTACAACAATTGATTGATGGCGGCAAAATTAAACTAAAAGAAGGCGGCGATTTTAAAGGCAAAAAGATAACTTACCACGATAGCTGTTACCTGGGGCGTGCCAATAATATTTATGAAGCTCCGCGTAAAGTATTAGAAGCTTTAGATGCCGAACTGGTTGAAATGAAACGCTGCCGGAGCAATGGCTTGTGTTGCGGCGCTGGTGGCGCACAAATGTTTAAAGAAGAAGAAAAAGGCGAGGTCCGCATCAATTGGGAAAGAACAAATGAGGCTATTGACACGAATGCTACCATTATTGCAGCAGCCTGCCCGTTTTGCAATACCATGCTGAGCGATGGCGTAAAGGCAAACGAAAAGGAGGGCGAAATGCAGGTGCTTGATGTAGCCGAGCTGGTTGCTGCTTCCATGGCCTAAACAGAATAAAAATGTAACTGGAGAAATCTTTGAAAGACTCGATAAAAATTAAAGCAAAATCATTTTATAAAACAAAAAGGAAAAAGTTGGAATAATGGGAAGCTCGGGAATTATAAGTTTTATCATCATCTTAAACACCTGCATTTTCACTTACCAGGGATTTAAGAACCATTTGTTTTTTGAAAAATACAAGTTCAATGTTGATAAGGTAATACTCAATAAAGAATATTGGCGCTTGTTAACTTCGGGTTTGGTACACGTAAGCTGGATGCACCTGATCTTTAATATGCTTACGCTTTACCTGCTTAGCAGTGTGCTGGAGCAACAGGTAGGTACATTTAAGTTTATACTTATTTACCTCGCGGGGCTTATCGGTGGCAATTTATTTGCTTTATTAATTCACAGGCGCCATGGCGATTATAGTTCTGCCGGCGCATCGGGCGCTGTAAATGCAGTAATTTTTGCTTCTATTGCTTTATTTCCAGGTATGAGTATTGGCTTGTTCTTTATCCCAATATCTATACCCGGCTGGTTGTTTGCCATTGTTTATACACTCTATTCCATTTACGCTGTAAGATCAAAGCAAGATAATATCGGACATGAAGCACATTTGGGTGGCGCTTTGGCGGGGGTATTAACTGCAATACTATTATATCCTACGGCGCTGGTTGACAATTACATTCCTATTCTTGCTACACTTGTACCAATCGGGCTGTTTATTTACTTCGTTTTAACGAGGCCTGGCATTCTTTTGATCGATAATTTCTTTTTTAAAAAACACCAGAAATATACCATTGACCAGGAATACAATCTATCAAGAAAAAAGAAAGAAATACAGCTGGATGAGATACTGGACAAGATTCAGAAAAACGGAATTAATAAGCTTACAAAAGAAGAAATGAAAAAGTTGAAAGAATTTTCGAAACAGCTTTAAACTATTAAACCGATAAATCCTTTTTCAATTCAAATTTACAGTTGATATTGCAGCCGTTGACTTAACTTCCGCCAAATCACCTTGTAAATTCTTGCGCAGCCAATACTGCGTTGCTAAAAATAAATTGCCAAAATGTCGAAAATACTGATCGTTGATGATGAAAGAGCCATCAGAAGCACACTGTCAGAAATATTGCAACACGAAGGTTACAAGGTAGACTTAGCTGAAAACGGCGAAGAGGGGCTGGCAAAGTTTTCTGCCACTGCTTACGATGTGGTGCTTTGTGATATTAAAATGCCAAAAATGGATGGCATTGAATTCCTGGATAAAGCAAGACTGATCAACCCGGATATTCCCATTATTATGATTAGCGGCCATGGCACTATTGATACCGCGGTTGATGCCGTTAAAAAAGGAGCTTTCGATTTTATTGCCAAACCGCCCGATTTAAACCGATTACTAATAACGCTTCGCAATGCCCGCGACAAAAATTCACTGGTAACCGAAACAAAAGTGCTGAAGCGCAAAATTAGCCGGGTCCAGGAAATTATAGGAGAAAGCCCTTCCATTATTAAAATAAAAGAAACCATTGAAAAAGTTGCCCAAACCGATGCAAGAGTTTTGGTAACCGGCGAAAATGGTGTTGGTAAAGAATTAGTGGCAAGATGGCTGCATGAATTTAGTAACCGCACCAAGGGGCCAATTATCGAAGTGAATTGTGCCGCCATTCCAACTGAATTAATTGAAAGCGAATTATTCGGCCACGAAAAAGGTTCATTTACATCCGCCATAAAACAGCGTATCGGAAAATTTGAACAGGCCAATGAAGGAACACTGTTCCTGGATGAAGTGGGTGATATGAGCATGGAAGCGCAGGCTAAAGTTTTGCGTGCCTTGCAGGAAGGGTTGATTACGCGTGTAGGCGGCGAAAAAGAAATAAGGGTTAATGTGCGGGTTATTTCCGCTACCAATAAAGACCTGCTGCAGGAAGTGGAAGAACGCAGGTTCCGACTCGATTTGTACCACCGTTTAAGTGTAATACTCATTCACGTACCAAGCCTTAACGACCGCAGGCTGGATATTCCCTTGCTGGTAGAGCATTTTTTAAACCTTATTTGCGCCGATTACGGCGTTGCCCGCAAATCTATTGATGAAGATGCTATGCAGTTACTTCAGCAGCATAACTGGACGGGTAATGTCAGGGAGCTTCATAACATTGTTGAACGGCTTATTATTCTTTCCGACAAGCAGATAACCGCAAAAGATGTGATGGAAAATGTAAAAAGATTTTAAGCCCCGGACGCTTTAAATGGTTGGAGTGTCTCCCATCAGCATTATATAATCTAAAATATCTTGCTGGCTTTTTAGTATTTGCTGGTTTACGAAATTTTCTTTTAAATTTTTTACCCCGGGACCACTTGCTACAATGGCTATAGTTCTATACTCCATTGCCAGAGTATCGAACCATTCCTGCGTATCCCGATCGCCAAGATTTGTTATTAGGTGGTAATGGATATGCGATACGGGCTTGTAATTGCAATAACCCGCAATTGCTTCCATGGACACATTGCTGCCAAAATACACCGTTTTACAACCGTTTTTACAAAGCAGGTAATTGATAAACAATAACGGGATCTCATGATATTCGCCAGTGGGCTGCAACAACAACACCCGTGGAGCATTTTCGTGATGCTCTGGCTTTTTCAACCTGCTTATTGCCAGAATTATCCTCGTAGTAATAATATGACTGATAAAGTGCTCGTTATTGGGTAATATTTTTCCAGTTACCCAGGCTCTTCCTAATTGCTCTAAAAAAGGATATACCAGCTTACACATCATTTGTTCAAGCCCAACCTGCGCTTCAACGTCAGCTAAAATATCAGTCACCCGATTTGCATCCAGGTCAATGCATGCTCCCATTAGTTCTGGCAAAACTTCCTCGTACCGGCTGGCATCATGCTTAATCGCATTAATTTTTTGAAGCATCTCCTGCTCTTTCAGCATCGCGATTTTAGAGATTTTGAGCCCTTTTTTATACAGGTAAACCACCCGCAAAATGGATTTCAGGTCATCATTTGTATAAATGCGGTGCTTACCGTCTGTGCGGTCAGGCGCAATTAGGTTATATCTTTTTTCCCATATACGAATGGTGTGTGCCTTTATGCCACTTAACTCTTCTAATTGTTTAATTGAAAACTGTTGCATAAAATTGGTTTACACTTACAAACCCTAATATTTTAATTTACATACATAACCATACCAACAAAGCTATTCAACCTCTAAATTGCCTTAATTACCTACCCTTTTCAGCTTTGTTTATCTAAACTTATGATAAACTCTGCCACCGGTTTGGTACGGTACACCGAAACAATATTTTTGCGCAACATAAGGACGGGGCGTCATTTGCAGGCATAAGTAAGAACTTGTACTTACATTGCCGCCCGCAACATAATTTAAAATCCCCGGCAAACTAACATTATGGGTTTAACCCTTTTTATTATCGGCGTAATTGGCTGGCACGCAGGCATGTATGGCATGTTTAAGAAAGCTGGTATCGAACCTTGGAAAGCACTGATTCCTTTTTATAATACCTGGTGTATTGTGCAGGTATGCCGTCTGCCAAAAATTTGGTTCTGGCTTCAGCTAATTCCAATAGCCGGCCAGTTTGTAACTATTTGGATCACCATCATTTTTGTAATGCATTTTGGAAGGTACAATACACTGCATCATGCAGCAACTATCTTTCTTCCCTTTCTATATTTTCCTTACCTCGGTTTTTCAAAAAACGAACGTTTTGTTGGGCACGAAGTATACCTTACTTACAAAAAATCGAGCACCCGCGAATGGATTGATGCGGCAATATTTGCAGTGGTTGCAGCCACGCTTATACGCACTTTTATATTTGAGGCGTACACCATTCCAACGCCTTCTATGGAAAAAACCCTGCTCGTAAACGACTTTTTGTTTGTGAACAAAGTTGCCTATGGGCCAAGGCTTCCAAAAACGCCTTTAAGTTTTCCTTTCGTACATAACCTGATGCCAAACAGTCAACGCCCGTCCTATTTAAAATGGATTGAATTACCATACAAACGCCTCCCCGGTTATGT
>JBKJNG010000087.1:0-2813 GCA_046596065.1 Phnomibacter sp.
GTTACGGCGGTAATATGTGAGTAAACCTACAAAGATTTCAAATTTTTTTCTACGTGCTTTAAAGCAACAATTGGGGGTACTTGGTAGGTAATGCCAGTTTTATGCACGGGCTCAAAGCCCATTAAAAACGCGGCTTTTAAAATTAGTTATTCACGATGATCGTGAGTTCAGCTTTGTATCCGATGGCTTGTAGTTTTTTGAGTAAATTATCCTTTTGCTTTAGCACCTGTTTTTCCTGATGTTGCAGAGGAGTGTTAACTTGGTAGGGTTTTTTTTCGTTAAGCATGTGGTAAATGGCAATCAGGATCTTATGTCCTACAGCAATTAATGCCTTATTATGCCCCATGCGGCTGCGAAGTTGATAGAATTTGTTTCGCAAAAAATCCTGTTCAGGTTGCTTGCTGTGGGTGGCCGCCCATGCACATTCCACCAGCGTTGTTTTTAAGTGTGGATTTCCCTTGGTGATTCTTCCACTTTTTTTTTACCTGCACTCTCATTGTTTCCGGGGCTCATGCCCGCCCATGAAGCCAGGTGTTGTGCAGAGGGGAAAGCACTCATATCATCCCCTATTTCGCTGAGGATGGCTCCGGCACTTTCTTTACCTACCCCGGGAATGGTCTGTAATAACTCCATGGCTACCTGGTGGCTGCTGAGGTGTTCATCAATCGCCTGTTCTACTTCTGCAATCAATCCTTGCGTTTGTGCCATGCTCTTGCGAATGGTTTTGAGCATAAAGCGGTGGTGCGTTGTGATCTTTCCGGTAAGGGCGGCTACCAACTGTTCCTTGCTGGCTTTAAGCCGGTTGCCAGCCAGTTCTGCCAATGCTTCAGCATTGTTTATGCCATCTATTACAGCATTGGTAATAGCTGTGCCGCTTACGCCAAACACATCGCTGATATAATCACCCAGCTTGATGTTGGCATCTTCCAGAATCTTTTGAAAACGATTTTTCTCTGCCGTAATCTGGCTTTGCAGTTTTCTTTTATAGCGAAATAAATCCCGCATTTCCCGAATATCCCGGGGTGGAATAAAGCTGCCTTTGAGCAGGCCACTCAGCAACAGTTTAGTGAGCCAGCGACTATCAGCCTTATCAGTCTTACGACCGGGAACATTCTTTACATGCCTGGCATTGACCAGCAATATCTCAAAATCTTCTTCCAGTATATTGAAAACAGGCTTCCAGTAAACACTGGTGCTCTCCATAGCCACGTGGGTAACGCCTTCGCTCTTCAGCCAATTACGCAGTTGCTCCAACTCTGCGGTAAGCGATAAAAACGTACGTGTTTCTTCTTTAACACCCAAACCGCCAATACTGGCTACCACATTGGCCTTGTGAACATCCAGGCCGCAGCCTACTGCTACCACCTGGTCAAACATAATTACCGGGGATTCCATATATACCTCCACTTTCTCCAAAAGGTACGAAACTTCCCCCTTTTCATCTATCGGGGTGACTAAAAAGTCATAGAAGTTTTATGCCTATGTCTTGTTTGCAGGCAAGCAAATAACAGCATATTTATCGATTAAAAAAAAAGCCCGATGGTATTATAGCTGATGAATGAGAAAGGGTTGTTGAACTGCATCGTCGGCAGACTGCCACAACCCAGCCGGAGTACATCGTGGTTCACCCCGCTATTATAAACAATATTGCACTTAATCTAAAATTATCCGTACTCCGCCTAAGAACCCCTCCTTGTGTGGGAGTGAAAAACACGACACTAACTATAATTTGGAACTAAACTGCTAAGCCGGTAGTGCAGTCGTTTTAGGATAAAACCACATGGTACCGACGTCTTTTAGAATGCCGGCATCGGGTAAGATCGCGTTGTCTGTTTCAGTATCGGGTTGTATTGCATTTTCTTTTTTGCAAAGTTTAATTGTATAGGGGTTTACACTCATGTTAGGGTCTGTACCATTAACTGCGGAACTTATCAGCTGGAAAATAGCTACCGCCATTTGTTCAAGGATACGTAGGTTACTTTCTATTTGCATTACCATCTTAGAGGGGTCACGTTGCACTTCAATTTCCTGCTGGAATTTTCTTAAAACTGCGAGGTCAAAAGGATCAATATACCGGTTAGCAAAAATTTTATCATCAAACGGCTGCCATTCCAAAAACAAGTCCTGCATTATTTTATTTAATTGACCAAACTTCCTGCCGGGGCTGTTGGGTGCCACGAAAAGGTTCTTTAGAATTCTAAGGTTAGTAAATGCTTGATTCGCAAATAAATGAGCAGGAATGGCCCAGTAGGTAGCCCAGTCCCAAAATATTTTTATTACCATAATTTGGGTATTACCCATCAGCAGGTATTTGTTTTGATAAACCGGGATCCAGTTTTCCAATAAAGTCAAGTGCGTTTGCTCATAAATCGCCACCCGCATCATAAAATCTTCACCAGCGAGGTCTCTTAGAATAAGATCAGATAACCATGTGTTGTTTAGGGCAATAAAATCGGTGCCTGGTGAATAAAGCGGATCTAAAAAGGCGCCAGATTCCCCGGTAACGCCCCACCTGTCTTCAGAATAAATTTTGCCGGATTGATGCGCATAGTGCTTCAATATCTTAAAATCAAGTAATCCATCTTCACTCCCCATAGGCGAGAGCATTTTATAAGCCAATGGTTCATTTTCTTTCATCCATAACATAGCCTTTTCGTAGGTATTATATGTTTCGAATGGATGAACCGCCGGATCTGCAACGATGCCGATACTGGTATTTTTTGAACCCAATGGTATTACCCAAAGCCAGTAACCAGTATCCATAAAGTGAACAGTACTTAAATACCTTAAACCTGGTTCAAGATATGCTTTCC
>JBKJNG010000168.1:0-4680 GCA_046596065.1 Phnomibacter sp.
GATTCAGCAGGCGATAGTGCATAAACCTTATCACTAAGCATATGCGATTCATAAAACCAATCTTCCAGTGAAGATTGTTGCCATGCCTCAACCTGTTCTTTACTTTTTACATTTAAGGCAGTTGCATACTCCGTATAACTGTATTGCTGAAAGTCTATTAGTTTGGTATCCCATAAAGCATGCAGGTTAGTTTTTGCGTCAAACCAGTATACTGGTATCTTGTTTCCACCCTGGTCTTCATCTCTGCCAACATGCAATGGCTGGTGCAGGTCGCCAATAAAATGGACGAGGAAAGCAAGCGCATTGCGCCTTGTTTCAATGGAAAGTGATTTGTCATTTAATTGAGCCAGCATCACCGGAATCTGAGTATATAAATTTTCACCATGCAGTTTCTTAAGACTATCCACAAAAACTTCTTTGCTGGTATTGCCAGGCAAATCAACATAATGCCATGGCGATGCTTTTTCCCAGGTATGCGTGGTATCCGATTTTATAAAGTCTGGCCAGTTAGACCATACTGCGAGACTTTCTCCTCCAATTATTTCGTGGATAGCTTTGGATGTTTTTTTGCTTAAATGCCTTTGTGCTATTTCAGCTACAACCCTATGCCCGGTTACGCCCCAGGCAAATGCCTGTTCGATTGAGCATACGAATACTAACAGAATTATTACCTTATAATATAGTTTCATCAGCTGTTTTTAAATACCAAATAAGGTCAAAACTATGGTTTATTGAACCAGGTAAAATTGCTTTTACCAATAAATAAAAATGATTTTTTAATTGGAAGTGGTGTAGAAAGCAACATAAATCTTCTTCACGGCACATGTGTTAAAAAGGCGTGTAAAAGACCTTTTTTGAAAATATTTATTATTCATTTTAAACAACTTGGCACCTGATTTGCATCAATAAGATGCCACACACTTGTTGCTGCAACAAAAAACTGGCATACCTATTTTATGATTAAATCATTCCTGTTAGTATCAACCCTGTCAGTCAATTCAGTGCTTATGCGGTTTTGATTTTTTGAAGGTAAGTAATCATATATTATAAGGCGAATAACGCCTGGTTTATGAAATAGAAAAACTCAACTTTTAAGCGTGAACATTATCTGATTCAAGTATAGTGTTTATTGCAACAGCACTATTAAAACGCACTGTTTTATTACGACGTGCCTCAGTATTCAACAAAGCCATTTTAAAAAATTCGGATAGCAATGCTATAGCGTTTTACCTGCAAGTTGCTATAAAATCAGCGGTATAACTGAAGTATAAACGCTATTACGAAGGATTGGATTGATTGAATATAATTTAAGCGTAAATATGAGAATTGGAATAGAGGTACAAAACATGTTCAGCCCCAGAAAACACGGAATGGATATAATGATGCTTGAGGTATTAAAGGAACTACAAGAAAAATCTTCTATTCATGATTTCTATTTATATGCGCAGCCTAATAAAGACAAAGCCCCTATTACAATAACAGAAAATATGCACCTGCAGATAGCGGGCCCTGCGGCATATCATACATGGGAACAACTACTTTTACCAAAAGCTGTGAACGACGACAATATCAGCTTATTACATTGCACCAGTAATACCGCACCGATCGATTTAAAAATTCCGTTGGTAGTTACCATTCACGATTTAATTTATCTTGACAAATGCATGTCAAGGCAAGGCACCTGGAACCAGCGCTTCGGACATTTATACAGAAGATGGAATGTACCCCGCATTGCTAAAAAGGCAAAGGTTGTAATTACCGTTAGCGAATATGAAAGGCAGCGAATTATAGAGTATTTAAAAATTGCTCCAGAAAAAGTTAAAACAATTTACAACGCATGCAGCAAACATTTTACGCCGGAAAGAAATGAAGTTGAACTTGCTGCATTTAAAACAAAATATAAGTTGCCGGATCGCTACATTCTTTTCTTAGGCAACACGGGCCCTAAAAAAAATCTGCCAAATGTAATGCGTGCCATGAACATCATTCATAAACGAAAACGACTCGACTTTAAACTGGTTATGCCAGATATAAGTAAGGATCGCCTGCGTACATTATTACAGGCGCAGGGGTTTGAATACCTGCTTAATCATATTCAGCTTACAGGCTATGTTCCTAATTACGAAATGCCAAATCTTTACAGGCTCGCTGAATTATTTTTGTATCCGTCTTTATCCGAAAGTTCCGGCATTCCCATTCTTGAATCTATGGCTTGCGGTACACCGGTAATAACAGGTAATACATCCGCCATGCCGGAAGTTGCAGGTAACGATGCTTTGCTTATTGACCCGACAAAACCCGATGCAATTGCCGACATGATTGAAACCGTATTGACAAACATGCAATTAAGAATCCAAACCATTGACTACGGTATCAAAAGGGCCGCATTGTTTTCAAGCGAAAAAATGGCTTCGGAAATAGTTGAGGTGTACGAGTCAATTATTAATTAATACGGACCATTCGAAAGACCAGAATTTGAGTCCGTTCGTAAGTGTTTTTATGATTATCAATGTTCATAAAAAAACAATAACTTACTATCAATTTCTTATAGCCAATTTTTTTAGGGCTATAGTTTAGATCATTTAAATTAATAAAAAGTCCCAAAAAGAGAAACATGGCCCGATTTTGGATTTATTTTACCAAGTCAAATCCAAATGAATGACCAAAGCAAATATGTTTACCATTTTTGTACTAGATGATGAACCATGGTACGGCACAATGATTCAGCATTATCTTTCTCAAAACTCTGAGTATATAGTTGAGCGTTTTGAAGATGCTAATGAACTTTTGGCCCAACTCCATAAAAAACCGGATGCCATCACCGTCGATTTTGCAATGCCAAATATTAATGGACAAGAGGCAATGCACCTTATTCGCAGGCAAA
Source organism: Phnomibacter sp. (assembly GCA_046596065.1). Taxonomy (GTDB): domain Bacteria; phylum Bacteroidota; class Bacteroidia; order Chitinophagales; family Chitinophagaceae; genus Phnomibacter. The sequence continues at coordinate 2,885 of JBKJNG010000168.1, forward strand.
TGCCTGATGTTCCAATTATTATTATTTCGGGCCAGGAAGATATTCAAACAGCCATTGCTCTTTTGAAAGACGGGGCTTTTGATTATATTTTAAAAGATTCTGATACAACAAAAAGATTATGGAATTCACTCCACCACATTCATGAAATAAAAATCTTGAAAAAGCAGTTGGAAGGATTAAAAAATGAGGTGGTAAAAATGTACGATTTTTCAAACACGATGCTTGGTCAAAGTTCTGCCATGCAAAAAGTATTCGAACTTACAAAGAAAGCAGCACTCACAAATATCCCGGTTTCTATCTCTGGCGATTCGGGCACAGGCAAAGAACTTGTAGCCAAATCAATTCATTATAATAGCAGCAGGCAAAAAGAACCATTTATAGTGGTAAATATTGCTTCTATTCCAAAGCATTTAATTGAAAGCGCTTTATTTGGCCACGAAAAAGGCGCTTTCCCCGATGCACTTACAAGCAAAATTGGCAAACTGGAAGAAGCCAATAATGGTACATTATTATTGAATGATATAACGGACCTCGATATTGTAATGCAGTCAAAACTTCTTAGTTTTTTACAGGAGAAATCTATTAGCAGGATTGGAAGCAATATTGAGATACCTATTAACATTCGCATTATAGTTGCCACACGTGAAGACCTTAAAGTGGCAGTTACAGGCAAATTATTCAGAGAAGATCTTTACTATCGTTTACTGGGCCTTCCAATAAGTTTACCTGCTTTAAAAGAAAGAGGAGAAGATATTTTATACCTGGCCAAAATTTTCATCGATGACTTCTGCCGGCATAATATGTTACCTGCGAAACAATTATCTGCAAGTGCAAAAAGCCTGCTGATGCGTTATAAATTTCCTGGCAACGTGCGTGAACTAAAATCACTGCTAGAATTGGCAGTAGTGCTTTGCAGTGACGATGTTATTGAAGCCCAGGATATTAATCTTCATGGAACAGCATCAATTAAGGCGGTAATTGAAAAAGAGAAAACCTTAAAAGAGTACGAGCATGAGATAGTACAACATTACCTTGAAAAATACGAAGGCAATGTTTTGCAAGTGGCAGAAAAACTGGCTATCGGAAAATCGACATTATACCGGATGCTTAAAACACAGCTTGCAAATTAATAAGCTAAGTAGCACATTCTATCCACTTTTTCCCTCAACCAATTTTACCAGGAATGCTTAAGGGTGTTTATGAAATAAAACCCAAATAACTGATTTGTGGAAAAGATATCACCCTTGAAAAATACAGAAGCACCTGGCATTAACAGGCCGCAATCCACTATTATCAAGGTAGATGATATGACGGATTTATGTTTTAACACGGGTGCCACGGCAACCAAAAGTGATTATTCCAAAAAAAATAAGTTTTTAGAACTAGAAGAACTGGCAAATTTTACAAGGCTTCACCCCGAGCCTATGTTAAAAATTAATGCGGATGGTATTGTCTTAATTGAAAATATTGCTGCCTCAAAACTGGAACAGATTTATTATAACGGAGCATGGGGTACAGCTACCTTTTTCTATAAAAAAATTTCTGGTATTCTAAAAAAGGATGGAGCCGCCGTACAAACAATTAGTGTAAAATCCAAACAAAAGTCTTATGCTTTTAACTGCTATTTTAATTTAGCAGAACAATGTTTTTATATAAATGGCACCACGATAGCGGAAGAAATACCGGGTGAAAAAGTGCTGCCACTTCATATTAATAATATCGCCAGCAGGGTTGCCCCCTTAATGGAAAACCTTAAGGATGGCATTCTAATTGAAGATGAGAATAGAAAACTTTTA
>JBKJNG010000556.1:0-3304 GCA_046596065.1 Phnomibacter sp.
GTGCATGGCGAACCAGCGCCTCCAAGTGTACTGGATCTTCATATTGAAAAACTTACTGATAATTATGCCCATATGTCGGCACATGAAAAGCTTTCACTACAATTAAGCGTTTTTGAAAAATACCTCGATAAAGCGGAATTGCATTACCTGCAACACGTGGTTATTATTCATGGTATAGGCAAAGGCAGGTTGAAAGAAGAGATTCATGAATTGCTTAAGCACCGTGCATCGGTAAAAAGCTTTGTGCAGCAATATCATCCGTGGTATGGCAACGGCGCAACCGAAATTTTCTTTAAATAAATTTTCATTGGGGTTTTTAGCTACCGGGCCCACTATTTCTTTCCAATATTAAATGAATATTTTACCTGCACCTGTAGCAGGCTAAGTCTGTCGGTATACATGTTAGCCACCCTATGTTCGTGGATTTCCTGTGTACTGATATTTATGAATTTTACATTAAGTGGCTCCGACTTAGAATCTACCGGCACAGGGTCATTAAGATCGTGTGCTTGCATCCTGTCCATATTGGCATAAGTAAACCAGCCACCAGCAAGGTAATACACCGATACATCAATAAAGTGTTTTCCTTTTTTGGCCCGTTTTCCTACATCTATTTTTATTCCGCCGCCTGCACCCGCATACCAGTTAAAATCACTTACTAGTGTTTTTGAGTTCAGGGGTTTACAGCCTGAGTTATCGTTTGGATCGGCTATATAAATATTACTGAACATACTCATTCCGCCAACTTTAAAATCGATATAGGGGTTAACGACTTTTTTACGGGGCAGTTCGAGCCGTGCTATTAAACCTCCCGACACTATAGTGCTGGTGAAACTAACATCAGTAATAGTTGAAGTTCCGTCCCTGAAAAAATATTCTTCTGATTGGGTGGTCGAAGCATAGTCACTTCCCTGCAAATCAAGCCCAAATCCAATAAATGATGTTTTTTTGGGGTGAAATAATAAATCTATTCCCAGCCCGTTTGCTGATTTAAAGCCATCTTTCATTCCTTGTAAAGGCAAAAAAAGATTATAGCCAATGCCGCCCTCAAGTTTTTGTGCTTGCGAAATACCAAAAATGAGAAAGCAGGCAGTTAGTGGAAGTAATATCAATTTTTTCATAGCGTTGTTTTTTTGATTAACAGGTCGCTTGTTGCTTAACAGTTGATTTTAAACCAGTTGCCGAATTATATAAAAGACAATTCAGCGGCCCAATAAATTTATAATCATTCTGCTTTATTTGAAAAGGAAAAGCATTTTAATAAGAGCCTAAAGTGCGATTTTCAAAAAAAGTATGAGATTCATTTTTTCATCTTTTATGTTTGCGAAGATTTTTTACCATATTTTCGAACCTCAGATTACAACCTTAACTGCCTATCAGGTCTACTTCTACGCAACAATTAAATAGTGTTTTCAACTGGCTTCGTACATACAAACCAGTAAAACGTAATCTGTATCATCAAACTTTTTTAATCAATGAAGCTTTTCCTACGTGCAGCCGGCACTGTGTTTTTATTATCAGGAACCATTAACAGCTTTTCCCAGGCTAATGGTAATACCATTAATGTAGTAACATCTGCCGTGCCTTTTCTAAGAATAAGCCCCGATGCAAGGGCTGGCGGTATGGGCGATATTGGTGTTGCTACTTCACCGGACGCTAATTCGTCATTCTGGAATGGGGCTAAATTGCCTTTTATCGAAACCAAAGGCGGTTTATCGCTAACGTATACACCATGGTTAAAAGACCTGGGAGTGGGTGATGTGTTTCTAGCTTCTTTGGGTGGTTATTATAAACTCGACGATCAGTCAGCTATTTCTACCTCTTTGCGTTATTTCAATTTGGGCGATATCCAGTTTACCGATTTTAGTGGCAACCCTATCAGTACCGGTAAGCCTACTGAAATTGCGATAGATCTTGGGTATAGCCGTAAACTAAGTGCAAAATGGGGTGTTGGAGCAGCACTTCGCTATATTAATTCAAACCTGGCAAGGGGTTATGCTTCCAGCAGTGGCGTAGAATATAAGGCTGGTAATACCGTAGCTGGTGATCTATCAGTATTTTATAACGGGGTAGATGATATTGGCAAAGGATGGCGTTTTGGTGCGGCCCTTACCAATTTGGGAGGTAAAATTTCCTATACAAGCAATGCATTGGAAAAAGATTATATACCGGCTAACCTAGGGCTCGGCGTCTCTTATACAGCTGCTTTTGATGAAAACAATAAAGTGTTAATAGGGCTTGATATAAATAAATTAATGGTTCCAACACCACCGCTGGCTACAGGTGATAGCGCAATCGACGCTAATTCCCTATCTGAATACCGTAATAAGGGCGTGGTTAATTCCTGGTTCTCTTCTTTTGGCGATTCGAATAGCGAGTTTAAAGAATACCAGTTTAGCCTTGGCGCTGAGTATAGTTATTCCGAGCAGTTTTTTGTAAGGGCTGGTTATTTTTATGAAGATAAAACCAAGGGTAACCGCCAATACTTTGCTGCCGGTGTTGGTCTTAAATTCAATGTTTTTGGTCTTAATTTTTCTTATCTCATACCATCGGGTAATGGTACCAACCGTAATCCTTTAAGCAATACTTTAAGGTTTAGCCTGTTGTTCGATTTTGATGAGGCTAAATAAAAACACAACATTTAAAATTTTATAGTCGGAAGAAGGCGGAGGTTAACTTCGCTTTCTTTTTTTTGCAGGTATAACAGCGCAATGCCGGCAACACAAATAAGTATACATGTTTAGAACAGGGATAGGAATTGATTTTCACCAGTTAGTTGAAGGAAGAGATCTTTGGTTGGGTGGTATAAAAATACCGCACGAAAAAGGAGCACTTGGTCATAGTGATGCCGATGTTGTTTTACATGCTATTTGTGATGCCATGCTAGGTGCATTAGCCCTTGGCGATATTGGCGAACATTTTCCCGATACGTCCAATGAATTTAAAAATATCGACAGCAAAATTTTGCTGGCCCGCACTGCCGGACTGGTTTGGAACAAAGGCTACAAAGTAGTGAATGTAGATACGAGTCTTTGTCTTGAAAAACCCAAAATCAAACCCTTTATTACGCAAATGCAGCAGGTGATTGCCGCCATTTTACAAATAGAAATTGATGCTGTTGGCATTAAAGCAACAACTACAGAAAAAATGGGGTTTATAGGAAGGGAAGAAGGCGTTGCCGCCATGTCAACAGTGCTTTTGAGTAAAGGCTTGTAAGCATTTACTTTCTTAAAATCATAATACAAATACAGTTTACATTTAACAATATTTATGCAGGTAATCATTAAAAATATTTCAAATAATG
>JBKJNG010000309.1:0-2913 GCA_046596065.1 Phnomibacter sp.
GTATCAAAAGATACATAAGATGAAAAAAAATAATAGACACACTTTTTCCCGGAACAGCCCGAAAAAATAAAGAGGCTCCTTCTTCCCATTCTGCGCGGTTGTTCTCCGTAATGCTGAGATATTTTTGTTGCCGCCGTACTACGTAAATTTCCGTTGTGCAACAAGGCTTTCCGCAGTGTGCTGTTACAAAGGCACATGAAAATCCAGACTGCGTTTGGTATTTGAAGAACCATTGTTGACTTACTTTCGTTCTGTTGGGATCTCCTTTAACGGCTGAGCGTGTTTGCCAAGGGACTTAAACATGGAACACAGAACCCCACACCCAAACCTTACCTACCATCACCCCCATCTCCCAACATTCCCCCATATCTTTAATCCCTAAAAAAATACCGCCCAAACCAGCATACCACAACCATGAAATGTATCCTCTTCCTTCTCTTCCCTTTCATTTGCTTTTCGCAATTAAAAAGCGAAGACTATCAATTATACACCGGCAACGATTTAGGGGTTACTTACAGCCCTGCCAAAACGGTTTTTAAAATTTGGGCACCAACAGCCTCAGCAGTAAAAGTAAGACTGTATACATCCGGCGCCGGGGGCCAGGCATACAGCACTATATCAATGAGCAAAGCATCGCAGGGTGTTTGGACGGTCGCCATAACCAGGGACATTAAGAATGCTTATTACACTTTCCAGGTGCAACAGCAGGGCGAATGGCTGGCCGAAACGCCCGGTATTTATGCACAAGCTGTGGGTGTTAACGGTAAAAGAGGTATGGTGGTTAACCTGGCCGCTACCAACCCCATTAACTGGAAAAATGACAAAAAACCATTGCAGAAAAATTTTACCGACATTATCATTTACGAATCACACGTTCGGGATATATCTATCAGCAAAAATTCGGGTATAAAAGCCAAAGGCAAATTTTTAGGACTTGCACAAACCGGTACTAAAAGCGCCGAAGGCCTGTCAACAGGCCTCGATCATTTAAAAGAATTGGGCGTAACGCACATACACCTGCTCCCCGCGTTCGACTATAATTCAGTTGATGAATCGAAGCCCGAACTAAACACCTATAACTGGGGATACGATCCTTTAAACTACAACGTTCCCGAAGGCAGTTATGCAACCAACCCGTACGACGGACGGATACGAATTAAAGAATTTAAGCAAATGGTGCAGGCGCTGCATGCAAACGGTCTTCGGGTAATATTAGACGTTGTTTACAACCACACTGCCACTCGCGAAGCAGCTTTTAACCAACTGGTTCCGGGTTATTATTACCGGCATAATGCGGATGGAAGTTATTCGGATGCTACTGCCTGCAACAATGAAACCGCCTCAGAAAAGGCAATGATGCGAAAGTTTATGATAGCATCAGTGGCTTATTGGGCAAACGAATATCACCTGGATGGCTTTCGTTTCGACCTGATGGGTGTGCACGATATAGCTACCATGAATATGATCAGCGATACCCTTCACAAAATAGACCCCACCATTTTTATTTATGGTGAAGGATGGACTGCCGGTGCCAGCCCTTTACCCGAAGAAGAGCGGGCAGTAAAAAAGAACACTAATAAACTACACAACATTGCTGCTTTTAGCGATGACATAAGGGACGGCCTGCGCGGCCCATTTAATAACGTAAAAGAAAAGGGCTTTGTAAGCGGTGCAACAGGCAACCTTGAAAGCGTAAAATTTGGTATTGTTGCCAGCACGCAACATCCACAGGTGGATTATACTAAAGTCAATTATTCAAAAGCACCCTGGGCTGCCGAACCTTACCAGGCCATCAGCTATGTGGCCTGCCACGATGACAATACGTTGTTCGACCGGCTTTCTATTGCTAATCCCGATGCTACTGAAGCCGACCTTATTAAAATGGATAAGCTGGCTCAAACAGCGGTGCTAACCTCGCAGGGAGTTACTTTTATTCAATCGGGGGCCGAGCTATTGCGTACCAAAAAGGGGGTTGCCAATTCATACAATTCGCCCGATTCAATAAATGAGATCGACTGGAGCCGCAAGGCAGAATACAACAATGTTTTCAATTACTACAAAGGCTTAATTGCGCTGCGAAAACACCATCCTGCCTTTAGGATGCCCACTAACACCATGATACAACAACACCTGCAATTTACCGACACACACGATCCGCTATTAATTGCCTACACCATAAACGATCATGCAAACTACGATAGCTGGAAAGACATTCTTGTATTGTTAAACGGCAACAAAACCGATAAAGAAATACCCCTTCCAGCCGGCAACTGGAGTGTAGTCGTTGATGGAAAAACTGTAAATGAAAAAGGCCTGCAGCAACTTACTTCCACCATCAGCGTTCCGGCTACAACTGCGTATGTATTGTATAAGATGAAGTAGGGGTATTGATGGGCGATTATTTTCTTTTTGGGAGCCGATATTTTCATCCTTCCCGACTCTCCACTAAAGTTGTTTGCTTATGCCGAAGGATCGCAGGCATGGAGCATAGAGCTTGCCCCGCTATCTTTTGTCGGGGGTCTTATGTCACACACAAAGCTTAGCTATCAAGACCCCGCTTCGACCAGGTAAAGATGAAAAAAAGTTTTTGTTGCTATTGCTGTACATTATATAAAATATAAGTGAACTTCTTTTGATTTAGGTCCTTGGTATTGTTCATCAAAACAAAAACCAGGTCGAGAGATGTAAACTAAAATTGTAACAGTAAAACATTCATGAAAGCTCAAAATTTAAAAAGAACAATAAATGAAAAACCCATAAATTTCCAACAGTTAAACATTTATGTATAAAACATTAAATGCGTTTTAAAAAGCAGTATGAAAGTATATAAAGCATTCCTTTTCTCTTGTATTTACTTCCTTGTGTTAAGTAAAGGCAGCATTGCAATTGCCCAGGCTCCATTGCAAACCGTAG
>JBKJNG010000358.1:0-3924 GCA_046596065.1 Phnomibacter sp.
ATCGGGCCCAACCACAATATCAACCAGCTTTTCTTCTTCTAATAATTTGGCCTTCAGCCTTTCCGCCATGCAGCCGAGTACACCAACCAGCATGCCTGGTTTTGCTTCCTTTGTCTTCCTGAATTCAGTAAGTCTTTTTCGGATGGTTTGTTCAGCTTTTTCACGTATGCTGCAGGTATTTACAAACACAAGGTCGGCATCTTCAAAATTTTTGGTTGCACCAAAACCGTTGCTGTTAAGAATAGATGCTACCACTTCGCTGTCGGCGAAATTCATAGCGCAACCATAGCTTTCTATGTAAAATTTTTTTCGATAATCGTTGGGCTCAATAAAGAAAGGTGCAAAGGCTTCTCCCTGCCTTTTTTCATCATGCTGTTTGTCGGTTGCCAATACCGCTATGTCTTTTTCTAATATTTCCGGCATGTATGTTTATAAGTTGAGCGGCAAATATAAATTTTTATGACCGAGTGACAGGATGTCAGCAAAACGTTTTATCAAATCATTTCAAACGCATTATACCTTTATTTCAAAATGAGGTAATGGAACCGGAAGTAAAAGCTTTTTTGAGAATAATAATGCAAAGTATTAGCATGCTGTTGTTGTGGATGCTTTTGAATACTTTCTTTGGAATCAAACTCGGGTTACTGTTTCTTGATGAAAAAATAACCATCTGGCATGGTGTCTATTATGTTTGCATGATTGCCAGTTTTGTTTGGGTGATCCGTTATATTTTGAAAAAATGGAAGGAAATGCCCGAATTTGAACCACATGATTAATATGGATTACCTGCAACATTTACAGAAAGATAATAAGCTGGCAACCATACTGGGAGAACAGCTGCACGAGCTAAAATATCATAAGAATATTCCGTTACGGCTGATAGCATCCATTATGAGCCAGCAATTGAATACTAAGGTTGCTACAATAATCTACAAACGCTTTCTCGAATTATATAAGGGCGAAGAACCCACAACCGGCCAGGTATTGGAAACCAGCTACGAGCAATTGCGCTCTATCGGGTTAAGTCATGCGAAGGCTTCCTATGTTCACAATGTTGCCCGTTTTTGCGTGGACCATGCCATCACAGACAAGAAGCTGCTGGCCATGGAAAATGAGGAGGTGATGGAATTGTTAACCCAAATAAAAGGGGTGGGCCGCTGGACGGCCGAAATGTTGCTGATGTTTACACTCGGCCGCGAAGATGTATTCCCAATTGATGACCTTGGCATACAAAACGCCATGATCAAATTGTACAAGATAAAATTGGATGATAAAAAGCTGCTTAGGGAAAAATTGCTGAAACTATCAGCCAAATGGAGTCCTTACCGCACTTATGCCTGCATACATTTATGGGGTTGGAAGGATGGGGCGTAAGTTTTATACGCGGTGGGTAGTGAGTGGTCATTGGTGAGTGTGATGTGAGTGGGTAGGTAATATTAGTCTAAATAACTTTATTTGTCTTTTCACCCGTTCAGGTGACGGTGGCTAATATATGTCCAATGCAGCCCGGTAAGTATTGCAGTGTGCTTCAACAATCAGTTTCACATCGGCGCTATAGCCGCCACCCATGGATACTACACAGGGGATACCGTTGCTTTTGCAGGTTTTAAAAACGACTTCATCTCTTGCTTTGCAACCTTCCATCGAAATTTTAAGCTTTCCGTAATTGTCGCTGCTCAAAACATCCACCCCGCTTAAAAAGAAAATAAAATCAGGCTTATGGCTGTCAAGAACGGATGAAAGATTTTTAGTGAGCAAGTCCAGGTATTCTTTGTCGCCCATGCCATCGGCTAACGGTATATCGAGGTCGCTTTTCTCTTTTATAAAAGGATAATTATGACCGCCATGCATGCTGAACGTGAAAACCCGGGATTCGTTTTCAAACAATTTAGCCGTACCATTTCCCTGGTGTACATCCAGGTCGACTATCAGAATTCTTCTGGCCAGTTTCTTATGAAGAAGATAGTTAGCTGCAACCGCCATATCGTTTAACAGGCAAAAGCCTTCACCACGGTTGGCAAAAGCGTGATGCGTTCCGCCGGCAACATTCAAGGCAACCCCATATTTGAGTGCATAGTAACAACAATCGACAGTACCCTGGGTGATAATTAATTCTCTTTTAACCAGTGCTTCGTTCAGCGGAAACCCAATTCTCCGTATATGTTACGGTGTCAATTGCAGCAATTTCAAATCGTGCAGGTAAACAGCATCATGGGTCCAGAGAATCACTTCATCAGGGCAGGCCAGTGGACGGAATAAATTTTGGTGAGTAATGCTTCCTTCGTGCAATAATTGCGCTGGTATCAGTTCATATTTAAGCATCGGAAAGCGATGGCCTTCCGGTAAAGAGTGTGCATAAATTGGATCGTAGGCTATTTTTAGCAAGGGAGTTGAAGGTTAAAATTGTAATCGTATTATCTCTTTGGAAGTAATGCCAAATACAGCATCTTCTTTTTTGGGCTTTAAAGCAAAACTGCCTGTAAAATGACTGAAAGCCGGCAAAATACATTGCGTTCCATTAAAGTAGAAACAGGGTAATCTTACAGCCTGCCGAGGGCCAGAGTTTACCACCACTGCCGGGTGAACATGGCCTGAAATTATTCCGGTAATAGTATTGGTATCAATTGAGCTGCCGGGTTTGCAATCCTTATCGTGCATCAGCAAAAGGCCGTTTAATTGCAGGCATTCCACCACTTTAATATTATTGTCTTCGTACCAGCTCGCAGCTAAAATATCGTGATTGCCTTTTACCAATATAAAATCGATGGTTGAAAAATCGTTGCGCCAACGGGTAAAAAGGTTCAGTTCTTTATTTGCATGGCTGTGAAAAAGATCACCAACAATTACAAATTGTTTGGGTTTAAAATGTTGGATGGCGGTAAAAAGCCGTTGCATGTCTTCTTTATAAATATCCTGCGGCACGGCGATACCATTCTTTCTAAAATGACCGGTTTTACCAATATGCAGGTCCGAAGCAACTAACGTGTTTGCTTCTTCCCAAAACATGAGCCGTTCTTTTGTAAGCCAGAAAGTTTGTTGATGCCAATGATACGACGTCATGATTAATAACCGAAAGTCTGCTGTTTGAAGGCTTTTAAAAAGGAGGCGAATGTAAATGACAAAGGCAGGAATTACATCAAGCCTTTATGAAATTTCCGCCAATGAAAAGGCAAATTGTTTTTTGGAGATAAAATCACCGATAATTCCTATGGATTATTTTCGAAAAATGACTCTTTCATATTGAGCTTCAAAGCTATTCCTACAACCGTTGACAGGCGAAATTTGAAAAGATTGTTTGATTAATTTAATTCAGCCTGTTTTTGATTGATACCAATTGTTCATGCGGGGAATATCACAAAGCTGCTAAGAAATTGTTTTAGGAAACATTTGTTTAAAGGATGAGTTTACTATGTACCTGGTATTTCCAATGAAGAATTAAACAGGGTAAATGAAAAACTATTGTCTAAATAGATTTTAAAAACATAGCGAAACGAGTTTTGCAAGATCATTTGGTAAAAATTATAGAAATCAATCCTTTCACTTATGTTTGAAAAAAGAATCTAATTCCTGTCTATGAGAATAACCTTTTTAATCCTGACCCTTTTAAGTTTTCTTTCCGTTAATGCACAGTCTTTTGATGAAGCCCTTAACCAGTTAAACCAAAATAAAATTGCTGAGGCAAAAACGGCCTTCACCGCTTTAAAAACAGACGGTAAACATGCTGCTGAATCACTGCTTGCATTGAGTTTAATTGAAATAAACAGTGGCCATTACGACGAAGCCTTTAGTTATTTCCAATCGTTTTTTAACGCCTCGCCCAATCCTTATCCCTACATCTATGCTTTTTGGACTTCGGGCATTTTCGGGCCCGATTCGAAGCAAGGCATAAGTAATGTAAAATCATTTATGACGAAGCTGGCAACG
>JBKJNG010000605.1:0-3325 GCA_046596065.1 Phnomibacter sp.
ATCCTGAAACTAACAAACCATTAGGTTTCCCTGAAAACGGCTACCCGGCTCCACAAGGTCCTTACTACTGTTCAGTAGGTGCTAACAACGCTTTTGGCCGCGATATCATCGAAGAACATCTTGATGTGTGCCTTGAAGCTGGTTTGAATGTTGAAGGTATCAACGCTGAAGTTGCTGCTGGTCAGTGGGAATTTCAAATTTTTGCAAAAGGTGCCAAAAGCGCTGGGGACCAGATTTGGGTGGCCCGTTACCTGCTGGAAAGAGTAGGTGAAAAATTCGGTGTTGCTATTAACTGGCATTGCAAACCATTAGGCAACCTGGACTGGAACGGTAGCGGCATGCATGCAAACTTCTCTAACAGCCTTTTAAGAACCGCTGGCAGCAAAGCAACATTCGATAAAGTTTGTGAAGCTTTCCGCCCTGTTGTTAAAGAACATATTGATGTTTACGGTGCTGATAACCATTTACGTTTAACCGGTAAACACGAAACAGCTGGTATCGATGATTTCAGCTACGGTGTTTCTGACCGTGGTGCTTCGATCCGTATTCCTGTATTGGTTCCTGCAAAAGGTTGGAGTGGCTACCTGGAAGATCGTCGTCCAAACTCTGCAGCTGATCCTTATAAAGTAGCTGCAAGAATTATCAAAACCGTTAAATCGGTGGAAGCATAATCTTATAGTAAGTATAGTTTTTTACAAAAATCCTTTTTGCTTTTGCAAAGAGGATTTTTTTTAGATTAATATTTTTACCATATGCATGTTTGCTAAATTGCGCCACCCATTCTTCCCGATATTCAATTAATTATTATAAAATTTTAGCAATTATGGATTCATTACGCTTTAAGGCCCTGGAAAACCTCGCTTCCAATCCGACCATCGTAAAAGTTGCAGGCTCAACTAAAATTACCAGCATTTTTGGTGAAAGTGTATTTACCCTGGCCATAGCCCGTGCCTTTTTGTCGGAGGAAGCTTACAAAAGTCTTCAGGCAAGCGTAAAAACTGGTAAGAAAATCGACAGGGTGATGGGCAATCAAATTGCCAACGGAATCAAGGCCTGGGCCGAAACAAAAGGAGTTACGCATTTTACACATTGGTTTCAGCCGCTTACCGGAACCGCTGCGGAAAAGCATGACAGCTTTTTCACCCTAAAAGGCGATGGAACACCCATTGAACAGTTTGAAGGCGACGCTTTGATCCAGCAGGAACCCGATGCATCATCATTTCCCAGCGGCGGACTTAGGGCGACCTTTGAAGCAAGAGGTTATACCGCCTGGGATCCATCTTCACCAGCTTTTATTATAGAAATTGGTGAGGGAAAAACACTTTGCATACCAACCATATTTGTTTCCTACACTGGTGAAAGCCTTGATGCAAAAACACCATTATTACGCTCACTTGATGCGCTTAATAAAAGTGCCGTTTCGGTTGCGCAATACTTCGACCGCAACGTTACCCGTGTGAGTGCAACCCTTGGCTGGGAGCAGGAATATTTTATAATTGATGCTGGGTTAGCAAATGCACGCCCGGATCTTGTGCTTACCGGCCGTACGGTTTTTGGCCATAATTCAGCTAAAAACCAGCAACTGGAAGACCATTATTTCGGTAGCATTCCAGAGCGGCTCTATGCTTTTATGCGTGACTTTGAAGAAGAATCCTACAAACTGGGCATTCCGCTTCGCACCCGCCATAATGAAGTAGCGCCTGCGCAATTTGAATGTGCACCGATTTATGAAGAAGCCAACCTGGCCGTTGATCATAACATGCTTTTGATGGATGTAATGAGCCGGGTTGCCAAGCGCCATAATTTAAAAGTGCTGCTGCACGAAAAACCATTTGCCGGCATAAACGGAAGTGGCAAACACAATAACTGGAGCTTAAGTACTGACACTGGTGTGAATTTGCTGGCACCCGGCAAAACACCAAAAACAAACCTGATGTTTCTTACGTTTTTTGTAAACGTAATTAAGGCTGTGCACGACCATGCGGATCTTTTGCGTGCTTCGATAGCCAGCGCAGGTAACGATCACAGGCTGGGCGCAAACGAAGCGCCACCGGCTATTATTTCCATCTTTATCGGCAAGTTTTTATCGGAGGTGTTAGAGGAGATTAAAAGCAGGGTTGGCGATAATTTTAGCGAGCAGGATGAAATTTTGCTAAAACTCGATATACATAAAAACATACCGGAACTTTTACTGGATAATACAGACCGCAACAGAACATCGCCTTTTGCTTTCACAGGCAACAAATTCGAGTTCCGTGCTGTGGGCTCAACTGCTAATTGCTCAACACCAATGACCGTGCTGAATGCAATTATGGCGCAGACGTTAACCGAATTTAAATCGCATGTAGATGGACTGATAGAGAAAGGTGAAAAGAAAGAAGTGGCAATAATGGAGGTAATCAAAGAATATATTGTTACTGCCGACCGGGTTTTGTTTGAGGGAGATGGTTACAGCGAAGAATGGCACCAGGAGGCTGAACGTCGTGGCTTGCCCAATGTTCCCACTACTCCCCTGGCGCTGGATGCTTATATAACGGATAAATCGAAGCACTTGTTTGAGAACATGGCTATCTACAACCATGCTGAATTGGAAGCACGACACGAAATAATGCTGGAAGATTATATTAAAAAAGTGCAGATTGAAAGCCGCATTATGGGCGAAATGTGCACCAGTCACATTTTACCACCGGCCATTAAATACCAAAACATTTTGGTCAACAACATTAAAGGCTTAAAAGAGCTAGGTTTAAAAGAAAGCAGTTATGCAAACCAGTTTGCCATTCTTGAAAAAATCAGTTTACATATTAGCGAAGCTGCCGACCTGGTTGAAAAAATGATACAGGCACGTAAAACATGTAATGCAATAACTGACACAAGAGAAAAGGCGATTGCGTATTGTACGAAGGTGAAAGAAGCGCATTTCGACCAAATCCGTTACAACGTAGATAAACTTGAACTATTGGTTGATGACCAGTTGTGGCTGCTACCTAAATACAGGGAAATGCTATTTTTGAGATAATAATTTTTACCGCTGTTTATAAAAAAATGCTAAGACTATATTCGGTCTTAGCATTTTTTATCGTTGTGATTCATGCTTGTCAAATGCTTTTTCCGAAAAAAAATCACCCATAAATTTCAGGCAGTTCCAATTTTTTTATTCGTGTAATAATTGCACCTTTTGTTCTTCCGAAATGGCTCGTCATTTTTGCAAGTGGAACATTGGTGCAATACATCTGCGTTAATTCAAGATCCTTTTCATCGGTCCAGGGTTGATAAGCCGCTTTGTTTATTTCTCTCGTCCTTTCTACTGAATATGCATTTTCAG
>JBKJNG010000607.1:0-9386 GCA_046596065.1 Phnomibacter sp.
TATTGCGCCATTAACCTATACCAGTTACCTGAGCGGTGCAAAAATGAAAGCATTACGCCCGGAAATTGATGCCATGAAAGCCAAGCTAGGTAACGATCAACAGGCAGTTAGCATGGAGCAAATGAAGCTTTTCAGGGAGGCTGGAGTGAACCCTTTAGGTGGTTGCATTCCGGCGCTTTTCCAAATTCCTATCTTCTTTGCACTGTATAGTTTCTTCAACAGTAATATAAGTTTAAGAGGTGTACCTTTTTTGTGGGCCCACGATCTTAGTAGTTATGATTCTATTTTGGATTTGGGATTCACCATACCCTTTTATGGCAGCCATGTTAGCCTGTTTACGATAACTGCCTGTATCACAAGTTTCCTGATTTCATTGTATAGTATGAGCAGTACACCGGATACTGGCAATCCCATGATGAAGTACATGCCCTACATTTTCCCCTTCATGATGCTGTTTATATTTAATAAGCTGCCTTCGGCTCTAACCTGGTACTATACGGTATCCAACGTAATCACCCTTGTGCTTCAGTTTGTTATACAGAATTACATTATTGACCACAATAAAATTCTGGCGCAGATTGCTTCAAACAGGACAAAGCCCAAAACGAAATCGAAATGGCAGGGACGACTTGAGGCAATGCAACAATCCCAGGCAAAAGTGGAAGAACTTAAGAAGAAGTCCAACCGGCGCTAATGGTAATAAAATCAAAAATTTAAACATAGCCTGCAACTTTTATAAGTGCAGGCTATCTTATTTTAGGTAAATTCCAGCCTAAACGGTTCGATATTTGAATACATTAGCCTAACAAGAAACAAAATGACAAACAATAAAGTAGCAACCTTTTTAATCTTATCGATCTTATTAACTGTACAAGGATTTTCTCAAAAGCTATTAAGTGACGGTTCTGTATTATATAATGTATCTGTTATTAACGGGAAAGATCAGCCAGGTATTGCAGAAGCTTTTGATGGCGCCACATTATTGGTTGCGATGAAAGGTACCCAGGTGAGAACAGACCTGAAAAGTAATATCAGGGTAGTGAGTGTTTTTTTTAATTCCAAAGATGAAACTGCGGTTATTTTAAAAGAATCGGGTACTGAAAAATACATGATCAACTTGACTTCAGCACAATGGGACACATACAACCGTAAATATGCCGGTATTAAATTTAATTATACCGACGACTCAAAAGTAATTGCTGGTTATAATTGTAAAAAAGCGACCGGAACACTTAAAGATGGCAGTTCAATTGGTGTTTATTATGCCCCCGAGATAAAACCCCTTTCAGCAGGTTATGAATATGCATTTAAAGACCTTCCTGGTTTGCCACTTGAATATGAAATTACTACCGGTAATTTTTCTGTGAGATACCTGGCAGTAAGTGTTCAACTGGTGCCGGTTAACGCTTCCCGGTTCGATTTACCCAAATCAGGGTACAAGCTTCTTGATTACAAGCAATAAAAAAAACCTTCCGGTTTCGGAAGGTTTTTTTTATTATATCGATTACAGCTGGTTAAAACTTTGGAGCTTCCGGCGTTTTAAACTTAGGTAAAATAACTTTGTGTTTGTAAGGCATTATAAAGGTTGTATTTCCCTGTTGAAAAGTAATAATCGATTGAAGAATAGTTTGTTGCGGGGCTTTTTCCACATTATTAAAGCTCCCTTTGTATACTACACCTGGCTGTAAAGTAAAGAAGGTATTCGTAGTTGTCTTCAATTCGAAACCGCTAAACTTCAACACCACACCTTTTTTTACTTTGATATCACCTTTTGCTCCAAATACCTCTACCTGAGCAAAAAGCAGCAAACCGGCTCCGGTAAGAAGCATTGATTTGATAAACGCATTTTTGAATAGGTTCATAAACATAGTTACAAAATTAGGTTTTTCTTAATAGAAATAATAAAAAGATTAACGCTTCGCATTACTATTTAGTTGTTGAGAAGTGGATAAAAAAATAAAAATTCTTCAAAAACTGCTAACTGAATTCCTGTAATTTTAAAAAACCTGATTTTTACATGAGTAATTTTTCCAACCGCAGAGAACGAGAAGAAATGCAGGAATTGCTAAAGGTTTACCAGAACCTGAAAGCGGGACGGCATATGACCTTTATAGAAGAAGAAGATTTTGAAAGAATTATTGATTATTTCGATGATAAGGATGACTTAGCGGCTGCCGTTGAGGCTGCTGAAATAAGCCTGAATCATTTTCCCTATTCAGCCCAGCTGATGCTTAAAAAGGCTGATTTGTTGATTGTTGAGCGCAAATACAGCGAGGCACTCCTATTGTTGGAAGAAGCCTCTTTATACGACAGCAGCGATATTAATCTTTACATATTAAAAACAGATGCGTACCTGGCTTTGGAAGAGCCTGAAAAAGCTGCTGCCCTGTTAGAAGATGCCCTACAATTGTTTGAAGGGGACGACCGGCTGGAGTTGTTGTTTGAACTAACGGATGTTTATGATGATTATGAAGAATTTGAGAAGGTATTCGATTGCCTGCATTTGATCTTGCAGGAAGATCCAAACAACGAGGAAGCTTTGTTGAAAATATGTTTCTGGGCCGATTTTACCGGCCGCTGTGAAGAAAGCATAAAACTGCACAAATGGATTATTGATGAATATCCCTTTAATGAACTGGCATGGTTTAACCTGGCTACTGCTTTGCAGGGCCTAAAATTGCATGAAAAAGCCATTGATGCATACCAATATGCGCTAGCCATTAACGAGAAACTCGACATTGCTTACCGAAACATAGGCGATGCATATATAAGATTGCGCAAGTACAAAGAAGCCATTGAGAACCTTGAAAAAGTGCTGGAGTTAAGCAGGCCGGAAGATGTTATTTATGAAGCCATAGGGCATTGCTACCATAAGCTGCACAATTATGCTCAGGCTCGTTTTAATTATCGTAAAGCAAGCCATCTTAACCCATCTGACAGCCGTATTTTTTACAAAATTGCCAATACCTATTGCAATGAAACTCGTTGGGAAAGTGCCATTAAGCAGCTTGAAACTGCCATGCGCATGCACCCCAACCAGCCAGATTATAATTTGCTGATGGGTGAGTGTAAAATGGAGCAGGGCAAATTGAAAGAAGCTATCCAATTTTATTCCAACGTGGTAAGGGTAAGGCCCAAAAACAGCAGTGGTAGAGAATCTTTGATTCGTTGCCTTATAAAAGCAGGTTTCCTAGATGAGGCCCTGCAGCAATGCCAGCATGCAGCCAACGCCACTGATCATAAACCGCTGTTTGAATATTATGCAGCTGCTGTTTACTTCCTGCTCGGGAAAAACAAAGAAGCACTACTGCATCTCGAAAAAGGACTATCGGGCAATCAAAGGGGATTTCGTAAGATATTAGACCTTGTACCCGGGTTGTTGCAAAGACCGGCCGTGGTTGATCTTGTAAATAAATACATGAAAAAAAGGAAGAGTCATTAAGGTTACTTGCATTCAAATGCAAAAGCCATCATTAATTTTTTTCTTACAGGCAGCAAATTTCATTCGTTTGATAACTGCTGCCTGCTTCTTTTACAACAGTCATAAAGGCTCTAATACTTTCCGGTTATATTTGCGGCCTTACAAAAAATAAGGAATGAATTTTTATTTATCCCAGATCCCTGATCGTAACTTAAAGCCCCGCAGTAGCGGCATTACTATGGTAATGGATAAAGGGCTTAGCGTAGAAGAAGCTAAAAACTTTATCAGTGCGAGTATGCCTCATGTGGATGTTGTTAAACTTGGCTTCGGCACGTCGTATGTGACGCCTAACCTTCGTGAGAAAATTGAATTATACCAATCGTTTGGATTGCCGGTTTATTTTGGTGGAACGCTGTTTGAAGCTTTCCTGATCCGCAACCAATTCAACGATTATCTCTCTGTATGTAAGGATTATGGCATTTCCTGGATGGAAGTTTCTGATGGTTCCATTACTATTCCGCATGCCGAAAAATGCGGGTATATCGAAAAGATGACCAAATATGGCATTGTGCTGAGTGAAGTTGGTAGTAAAGATGCAGCCCATATTATTCCTCCATACAAATGGATCGAACTGATGCGTGCGGAACTAAGTGCAGGAAGTACTTATGTAATTGCGGAAGCAAGGGAAGCTGGTAATGTTGGTATCTATCGTGGTAGCGGCGAAGTAAGAGAAGGCCTTGTGCAGGAAATACTGACCCAGATACCAGGTGAAAAAATAATTTGGGAAGCCCCGCAAAAGGCACAGCAATTATACTTCCTCGAATTGCTTGGCTGCAATGCCAACCTTGGCAATATTGCTCCTTCTGAAGTTATTCCGCTGGAAGCTATGCGTATCGGCCTTCGTGGCGATACTTTCGAGTTATATCTTAACAAAGACCTTCTCTAATGCGATTGTTTGGGCTGATAGGATACCCGCTTGGGCATTCTTTCTCTAAAAACTATTTTACAAAAAAGTTTGAGGAAGAGGATATTGTAGATTGTCGGTATGAATTGTTCCCTATAACTGCCATTAAAGATTTGCCGGGATTAATGAAAGCAAACCCCGGCCTTGAAGGGCTTAATATCACTATCCCATATAAAAAGGACGTGTTGTCCTTCCTTACCGAAAATAGGATACCGCAGAGCCTGGACGCCTGCAATTGCATTAGTATTAAGAATGCCAATTTAACCGGTTACAATACCGATGTAGTAGGTTTTGAAATGAGTTTCCTGGCACAATGGAAGCCTCAACACAAGAAAGCATTGGTGCTAGGTGCAGGCGGTGCGGCGGCGGCGGTTGTTTTCGTTCTAAAAAAACTGGGGATTGCTTATAAAGTGGTGGGAAGAAACATAAAACCGGGCATTGATCTTACCTATGTTGCGGTTAGTAGAGATCTGGTGCAAGGTCACTCCGTAATTATAAATACCACTCCGTTGGGAACTTATCCCAAAGTGGACGAATGCCCTTTACTGCCTTATGATGCCATAAGCGATCAGCATTACTTATTTGACCTGGTTTATAACCCTGCCAAAACTTTGTTCCTTAAAAAAGGCGAAGAACGGGGCGCCATTATTCAGAACGGGTACGATATGCTGGTATACCAGGCAGAAGAAGCCTGGCGTATTTGGAACATGCCTATATAAGCAATGTATTCAAGCCGGGCCCAGTAAAGTCAATTTTACTTTGTTGGGTAAAGCCACCACTTTTTTAAGATTATAATCGTAACAAATCATTGCTGTTTTGGCTTTGCCTGCTAACACTGCGGCTTCTTGCCTTAAAGCGGTTACCAGGTATAGTAAATCAAATCCTACGCGATTGATATTAGTAGCTGCAATGGCCACTTCTACCTCATCTCCATATAATATTTCGGCTTTAAATTCTATGGCTGCATCGGCCATTATAACACCAATTCCTTCGAGGTTTAATTCGCCATAGCCAAACTGCTGCAGGTATCGAACCCGGGCTTCGTGCAAGAGTTCCAGGAAAACCTGGTTGCCAGCATGATTGCCATAGTTGATGTCGGTAATGCGAATGGCAATACGGGTAACAAACGGCATTAATTCCGGAAGTTCAATCTTAACCCTGTTCATATTCTGCTACTTTAATGGAAGCAAAATAACAGGATTAAGATTGCCCAAAACGGTTATGTGAAGTGTGATAAGGTTTATGCGGCAATGCCGATTCTGGAGAGTGACTTTTGAAGTATAATCTTGGCACGCGAAAGCTGTGATTTGCTGGTGCTTTCGGTGATGTTCAGGATGTTGGCTATTTCACGGTGAGAAAAGCCTTCTACTACGTACATATTGAAGATAGTACGGTAGTCATCTGACAAAGACATGATTATTTTTTGGAGGACGGCATGTGCCAGGGTATCATATCCCGAGCTGCCCGGTACTTTTATTTCGAGGCCATCACTATCGCCAAGGCGTTCAACAAATATTCTTTTCCTTAGAAATTCGATGGCGGTATTTATAAAGATGCGGCGCATCCAGCCTTCAAAATTCCCCTGCCCTGTAAACTGGTGTAAATACTTGAAAACTTTAATAAAGCCTTCCTGTACCAGGTCTTCCGCTTCTTCTTTACAGGACGTATACCCCAGACACAATGAAAGCATTTTAGGGGCAAATATTTCGTATAATTTATGCTGTGCTTTTGGATTGCCGTTTTTCAGGCTATCAAGCTGAATAGGATTTGTGTTATCAGCAGTTTCCTGGCTTTTCATTGGATTTAAAAAGATTTTAAAACGAGAAATAACGATCTTCTCTATAACTGTTTTAAAAATCCTGCCAATTTTTTCACCGCTTTTGACCGATGGCTAACAACCGCTTTTTCTTCCATGGTCATTTCGGCAAAAGTTTTATTACTGCCATCCGGAACAAAAATTGGATCATATCCAAAGCCATTGATTCCCTTTTTGTTATGAATAATCGTTCCTTCGCAAATGCCTTCAAAATAATGTTCGCTGCCTTTTAAACGAAGTGAAATTATTGTACGAAATTTTGCATTTCGGTTTGTTTTATCCCTCAGCAAGGACAATAATTTTGACATATTGTCTTCAAACTGTTCGTTTTTTTCTACAAAACGGGCACTTTTCACCCCAGGTGCTCCGTCCAAACTCTCAACTTCGAGCCCCGTATCTTCACTAAAACAATCTTTTCCTGTAAGTGAAAGTATCTTGCCTGACTTCTCCGAGGCATTTGCTTCCAGCGTATCATACGGTTCAGGAATGTCTATTAAAATGCCTGCTTCTTTAAGTGTGATAATCGCATAATGATTACCTAACTGGTGCCTTATTTCAGATACTTTGTAGGCGTTATTCGTTGCAAAAACTAATGGTTTCAGAGTCGTATTCATAATAAGTGCTGGAAATTTTTTGAGACGGTATTAAAAGCGTCAGAACGCTGCAAACAATTCCTGCAAGGCCTTCCATAGTTCTTTTTTAAGCATGGTTTGTTCTGCTGAAACTTTGTTGATGGTTGCCAGCGAAGGACTATATAAGAAAGTGGCGTTATTCCAATTGTGAACCCGAAAATGTGGCAAGCGTATGGGAACCTGGATGGAAGAAGGGTCTACGCCAAAAAATATGATATGCCTGGCAGCTAACTGGCTTGTTAGTTCAGGCCAGCTTACCATTTGCCTGCCGGTGTTAACTACAGCTATATCACCAAGCGAAAGTTTTAGGGCCTGCAGCATTTTTCCCAACAAATCAAGCTCGCTATCGGCAAGATGTACACTGGTACTATCGTTCACCAGTACCAAAATGCTTTTATTGAAATCGCCAAGCCAGGTTAAATGTTTTTGTGTTGCCGGTGCAGGCTCGATAACACTGGTTGCAGAAGGTTCTACCACCTCCATTGGAGTAACAATGTCATCCAGTATAGCAGTTTCTTTAATCGGGATAAATAAATTCTCTTTTGCTTTCCCGTCCCGTAAGCTGGCTTCCTTTATTACAACAAGTGTACGCGGATACAGGCCTGCAAGTAAAACCGGAGGCAATAAAATTTCTTCAAAATGTGATGACTGGTGCTGCATTGGGAAAAATAGGGCCGGTTTTTTTGTTTCTTTGTCAAAAATAGATTGAAATGATGATTGAAGCAATAGACATACCGGTTACACACGCTGCTGAAAGTAAGTTGAAGAATCTTGATCTGAACAATCTGCCATTTGGTAAATTTTTTTCCGACCATATGCTGGAGGCTGATTATGAGCATGGAGAATGGAAAAACGTGGAGATAAAGCCCTACCAGCCATTGATAATGTCGCCCGCCAATGCTGCCTTACATTACGGACAATCCATTTTTGAAGGCATAAAAGCATATCGGCTCGATAATGGCGACGTAGCCATATTCCGGCCATACGATAATTTTCGCCGCTTTAATATTTCGGCAAAACGCATTGCCATGCCGGAAGTTCCAGAAGAAATTTTTATAGAAGGCATGAAGCAACTGGTTGCCCTCGATAGCAGCTGGGTACCAAACAAAACCGATTTCTCATTATACATACGGCCATTCATGTTTGCCACCGATGAAGTGATTGGTGTGAAACCCTCTGACAGTTATAAATTCATGATCCTGCTTAGCCCAACCGGGCCTTATTATGCTGCACCTATGCGCATTTACGTGGAAGAAGAATTTGTACGTGCCTTGCCGGGAGGTGTTGGTTATGCAAAAGTGGCCGGTAACTATGCATCTTCTTTATACCCAACGGCACAGGCCCGTGAAAAAGGGTACGACCAGGTTTTATGGATGGATGGCCTGGAGCACAAATACGTACAGGAAATAGGTACTATGAATGTTTTTTTTATAATTGCTCGTAAAGCCATTACACCAAACCTCGGAGATGGTACTATACTGGCCGGTGTTACCAGGGACAGTGTAATAGAGGTGCTGAAAGATATGGGATTAACCGTTGAGGAAAGACCACTAAGCATTGATGAAATACAGCAGGCCTATAATTCCGGCAACCTGAAGGAAGTATTTGGTACAGGCACAGCTGCTACAATCAGTATGATTAAAGAATTGAAATACAAAGATTTTGAGATGCATTTTGATACCGATAATTGCAAAGTATCTGCGGAAGTGAAGGACCGCATGAATGGCATTCGTTATGGTAAATTGCCTGATACACATCAATGGCTGGTAAAAGTATAAATGCCCGGATAAATTAATTAGGTCCCAGTGGTTTAAGTAACTATTGGGATTTTTATTTGCATTAACCATTTTTAATAAAAAGATTACAACAAGCATTTTAGGAAACTGCACTTGCCGGCGTATTGCGATGCTTTACATATATTTCATAAACCCTATTTATGTCTCAAGCTAATTATAGCAGCTACAAACAACGTTACGTTTTAATGCAGCTGTTCATAGCATTAATAACGTTCTGGTTGCTAGTTTTTATTCTCAGGTTAATTGGGCAGTTTATGGCATTTACCGATGATAAACCTGTTAGCCACCCTCTTTCTACGGCCTTTTTTTCTGCTATCGTATTAACACTTTTATTTTGTTGGTCAAGCGTGAAAGTGTTGTTTCGTTCGTTTCGTAAAAAAATACAAAAGGCGCAAGTTTAATTTGATCAACCAATTCACAAATACTACTTTGCTGATTGCCCTGGCTGCGGCAGTTATTTTTTGTGCATTAGCCTGGTTCAAAAAATGGCTTGATGCAGGCGGCGCTCTTGCAGCAGCCATTATTGGAGTAATCATTTTATTGTCGGGCGGCTGGCAACTCGCTTTGCCCATGCTTTTGTTTTTCATGTCCGGAAGCCTGTATGGAAAACTACCAGCTTATTCGGTTATTGATAGCGCAAAAACTAAAAAACCAAGAGATTTTGTACAGGTGCTAAGTAATGGAAGTATAGCAGCAGTTTGCCTGCTGTTTTACTTATTTACAAAGAACCAGGTATTTGTTACAGCTTATTTTTTAT
>JBKJNG010000199.1:0-3986 GCA_046596065.1 Phnomibacter sp.
CCTCGCCCCTTGGGGAGAGGGGTGCCTCCGTGCTGCTGACATTATTATCAGAAAGAGTCAATTGTTTTAGGATGCTCTTGATTGTTTTTAAAGAGGCTAAGAGATTGGTTTTTATTTCTTCGTTTGTAAAGCGGATTACAGTAAAGCCAATATCTGCTAAAACCCCTGTGCGTTCAGCATCGTATATTTTTTGTTCTTCGGTGGCGTGATAGCCGCCATCCACTTCCACAATTAAACGCTTTTGCAGGCATACAAAATCAACTATATAACTTTCGATCGGATGCTGCCTCCTGAATTTTACGCCCAACTTTTCTCCTCTTAAAGCTTCCCACAGAATGCCTTCCGCTTCTGTATGATCCTTCCGCATTTGGCGGGCCGCTTCGAATAATTTATAAGTAGCCAGATTGTACTTTGGCACCAATGCTGCACCGACGGCACCTGCTCTATCATTTTCTGATGGTTGTTGCACCGGGGCACCCCTCTCCACCCCGGGGAGAGGGGCCAGGGGTGGGGGCATGATGACGTTAATCCATTCTTTATTATTGGCAAGGGGACCTTCGCCATTTACCCCAGGCATTATATTTTCTATTTGTGGTAATTCCAGTGGCAATTCATTTTCATCCAAAGGGTAAGCAACCCCATCTTTCCAAATAATGGGGAAAGGTTCGCCCCAATAACGCTGGCGGCTAAAAGCCGCATCACGCATTTTGTAGTTGGTTTTCTTCTTGCCAATGCCAAGCTCTTCTATCTTGTTATTCACTACTTCAATGGCGTCCCGCATAACAAGGCCGTTCAGGACATCGCTGTTATGTAAGATTGCATCCTTGGTAGGGTTGGCTTCCTGTCCATTGAATGCATCGCCAATAATATTGGTGATGGGGATGCCGAAATGGTTGGCGAATTTAAAATCACGTTCATCGCCGCAGGGCACGGCCATAATAGCGCCCGTACCGTAACCGGCCAGCACATATTCACTTATCCAAACCGGTATTTCTCTTCCATTAAAGGGGTTGATGGCGTAAGCGCCGGTAAAGCAGCCACTGATCTTTTTCTCCGCCTGTCTTTCCCGTTCGCTGCGGCTTTTTACATAGGCTACATATTCATCAACAACGGCAACATGTTCGCCTGATTTTATCTTTTCAACGATTTCATTTTCAGGGGCAACTACCATAAAGTCGACGCCATAAATGGTATCCGGCCTCGTCGTATACACTTCGAGTATTTCGGGGCTTCCTGAAATCTTGAACCGCATATTTGCCCCATAACTCTTTCCAATCCAGTTGGCCTGCATGTCTTTCATGCTCTCGCTGAATTCGATGCGATTAAGGCCATCCAGCAAACGATCAGCGTATTCGGTTATACGCAGGTACCATTGTCTCAATTTCTTTTTTTCCACAGGGTAGCCGCCGCGTTCGCTTACACCGTTTACCACCTCATCGTTAGCCAGCACAGTTCCAAGTGCTTCGCACCAGTTCACTTCGCCATAGCCACAAAACGCAAGGCGGTATTCCATCAAAATATCCTGCTGTTGTTTTTCGGAAAAGCTTTTCCAGTCTTCGGCCGTAAAGGAAGCCTGCGAAAATTGACCGTTAGGAAATGGATGGCTGGCATTTCCTTCTTTTTCAAAAGCCGTAACCAGGCTCATAATTGGTTCCGCTTTTTGGGTTTGACGGTTGTAGAAACTTTTAAATAATTGAAGAAATATCCATTGTGTCCATTTGTAATAGCCGGGCTCGCAGGTTCTAACCTCGCGGTCCCAATCGTAACTAAAACCAATTTTATCAAGCTGGCTTCTGAAATTGCTGATATTTTGATTGGTGCTTACCGCCGGGTGCACTCCATGTTCAATGGCGTATTGTTCTGCCGGTAATCCAAAGGCGTCGTAGCCCATGGGGTGCAAAACATTGTAGCCTTTCAATCTTTTATACCGGCTGTAAATATCGCTGGCAATATAACCCAGCGGGTGGCCGACATGCAGACCCGCACCGCTTGGGTAGGGAAACATATCCAGTACGTAAAATTTGGGTTTGCTACTCGTGTTCGGAACTTTATAAGCATTGCGCTCTTTCCACGAGTCCTGCCATTTTTGTTCAATCTCTCTAAAATTATATTCCATGATGTTTTATCCGGCTTACCCGGAATGCGCTAGTGTAAATAATAGTGTTCTTAATGGCATGTATTATGATTAACAGCTGGTTAGCTAAAAACATTTTATACATTTTTTCTTAGCCATTTTCAAACGGTAATTGATGGTTGCAGCAATTTTAAACAGCTTTTAACCGTTACAACGGAGCGCAAAAATAAGGAAAGAGCGTTTCCTTTATTTTTGCGCCCTACCGGGAGGCTAAATCCCATTTACTTACTACACCTATCAAATTTTATGTATGGCGCAAAAAACCAAGTTCGGAACTAAAAGAGGCAATACTTCTTATGTAATGTCCATTATTGGTGTTTCGCTGGTGCTTTTAATGCTTGGCTTTTTGGGATGGCTGGGAATAAATTATTCGAAGCTGGTAGATTATTTCCGCGAATCGGTTCCTGTTCAGGTTTTTCTGAGGGAAACAACGAGTGAGACAGAGAAGGATGCTTTGCTGGGCCAGGTTAAAGCATTGCCATACATAAAAAACTACACTTACAAGGATAAGGAAACGGCCCGTAAAGAATGGATAGGGATGGGTAACGAAGATTTCTTGCAGTTTATTGATACCAATATTTTGCCGCGCAGCATTGAAATGAACCTGAAAAGTGAGTATGTAGTACCCGATACTTTGAAGAAGATCGAGGCCATCTTCAAAGCGAATCCTTACGTAACAGATATTAAATACCCAACCAATGTAGTGGGT
Organism: Phnomibacter sp.; assembly: GCA_046596065.1. Classification (GTDB taxonomy): domain Bacteria; phylum Bacteroidota; class Bacteroidia; order Chitinophagales; family Chitinophagaceae; genus Phnomibacter. The sequence continues at coordinate 2,844 of JBKJNG010000199.1, forward strand.
AACATGACAATTCTGCGACAAGTAGGTATGGGGTTACTGGCCCTTGCCATTGTATTGGCTATCGTGGTTATTGTGTTAATTGATAATACCATCCGGCTTGCCATGTTCAGCAACCGGTTTTTAATAAAAACCATGCAGATGGTTGGGGCAACACGTTGGTTTATTGCAAAACCAATGAACCAGCGTGCTGTTATTAACGGTGCGCTGGCCGCAATTTTAGCAATTGCCGCCGGTTGGGTTGGCTTGGTTGCATTTGAGCGTTGGGTGCCCGAGTTAAAAGCTTTGCACGATACCAAACTTTTTATCTTGTTAGGTTTATTGTTGTTGATACTTGGCGTAGCAATCAGTTTATTCAGCACTCATAGAAGCGTGGTAAAGTATTTGAAGATGAAGCTGGATGATTTATATTGAGGAAGAACCCCCCAACCCCTAAAGGTGAGTACAGTAAAGTCGGGTAATTTTTTCTTTGTTTAAATGATACGTTGTGAATTAGCATATAGCTGGTGGAGCAATTATAAAATTGCTTTCAATCATTAATCGTTATTGACCACCAACCATGCACAATTGTTGTTTTTACACGAACTATCAAGCATAAAGCATGAACCTTATTATATTGCAGCTCTAAATTGTAATAATGTTGGATAAGAAGCCAGAAATAAGGAAAACAAAAACAGAAAAACACGGTGTTGTCGATCACTCCCCGCTTTTTACAAAAGAAAATTATATCTGGATGATTGCTGGTGCTATTGTAATTGCTATTGGAATGGTAGTTATGAGTGGTGGTAAAAGTGCCGATCCAAATGTGTTTGATTATAAAGAAGTTTACAGCACTACCCGCATAACTGTTGCACCCATTTTAATTGTGCTTGGCCTTGTAATTGAAGTTTATGCTATTTTTAAAAGGTCTAAGGCTGCCTGATAAAGGTTGCTTCAATATTTTAGTAAAGTAATAACAACTGGCGGTGTGTTTTACATCGCTTTTTTTAAAAAATGGCAAATAGCTGCCATTTTTAAAAAAAGCGATGTAAAAAACACCGCCAGTTGTTATTACTTTACTAAACTATTGAAGCAACCTTTATCAGGCAGCCTTAGACCTTTTAAAAATAGCATAAACTTCAATTACAAGGCCAAGCACAATTAAAA
>JBKJNG010000600.1:0-5713 GCA_046596065.1 Phnomibacter sp.
TGGGAATTTTATACTTGTCAACATGCGCTTTTACTATACTGTTTCTAACGGTATCCTGTGCATAGTTGTACGGAGAAGCAGAAAGGTTCAGCATCACATCCGGCTTTTCCTGTATCAACACTTCCATGGGTGTTTGACGGTATAAAGGGTTATCTCCCAGGTTCCAGATGTCTTCGCAAATAGTTACTGCCAGCTTCTTTCCCCGGAAGGGAATACATCGCCACTCAAAGGCAGGTTCAAAATACCGGTTCTCATCAAACACGTCATAGGTGGGCAACAAAGTTTTATGTGCAACGGCCTTTATTTTCTTTTCGTATAAAAAGAAAGCCGCGTTAAACAGGTCTTTGCCTTCCAGGATCGGGTTGCGTTCGGGACTACCCACAAGAACTGCGATGTTTTGAGTGTGTTGCGCAATTTCATCAACTGTAGCCTTGCTTCTTTTTATAAAATCATCAAACTCTAAAAAATCGCGGGGTGGATACCCGCACACTGCCAGCTCGCTAAAAATCACCAGGTCCATACCATTCGCTTCCGCTGTTGCAATGGCATCAATAATTTTTTTGGTATTGCTTTCAAAATTGCCAATATGATAATTCTGTTGTGCTATTGCTATTTTCATCCGTTATTTTTTTCTTCAATCATTACAAATGTATTGCCGGTATCCGCCTGCCTGAACTTATCGTTGGAAAACCGAGTGACTTCCGTAACAAAATTCACGAATAAGGTTGAATTAACAGCTGTTAATGGTTTTGTATTTGTTACTATCGTTTTTTTGCCAGATGAAGCGTTTCGGAATTTTGATCCTCGTTGCTTTTTTGTTGCATGCCTGTAAAAATGAATCAGCACCCGATGTATCAGGCATAAAATCTGTAACGGTTGTACAGCGTTTTGACAAAGCGTTTTTTAGCATTGATACCAACCAGTTGGATGTAAGCCTCAATAAATTGCAGCTGCAGTATCCCAATTTTTTGCAGGACTATATGGTGAAGATTCTCGGCATAAACCCGGCTGATCCTAATGCTCCGGATGCTATAAAAAGTTTTATACGTTCGTATGGCCCGGTATTCGAACCAGCCAGCGCTATGGCAGATAAAACAATGCCGGAGGTTGAGAAAAGTTTACAGCAATCCTTACGATATATGCAGTATTATGTACCAGCATGGAAACCTGATTCTCCGTTTGTAGTCACCACATTTATTGGGCCAATGGATGCCTTTGAACCTTTTCCTTTGGGCGACTATGGTGATGTGCGCACAAGAAATGGGGTTGGCATTGCATTGCAGCTACATTTGGGCAAGCAGGCTGATTTGTATGAAAATGGCAGGCAGGCGGGATTGTTTTATGATTATCAAACAAGGCGGTTTACCCCAAATATGATGGTTGTGAACAGTGTAAAAAATCTTATTATAGATGCATTTCCTTATAATACAAATGGCAATACACTGGTAGATGAAATGATCGAAAAAGGCAAACGACTTTACCTGCTGGATAAATTATTGCCTGAAACTGCTGACAGTTTAAAATTGGGTTATACCCCGGAACAACTGAAAGGCTGTTATGCCAATGAAGCGCTGATCTGGAATTATTTTGTGAAGAATGATTTGTTGTATAGCAAGGAGTCTGCGGTTAACCAAAACTATATAAAAGATGGTCCAAAAACGCCTGAGCTGGGGGAAGGTGCGCCCGGCTATATAGGTTTATTTGTGGGCAGGCAGCTGGTTAGGGCTTATATGAAAAAGCATGCCGATCTTTCAATAAATGCCTTAATGAAAACGGAAGGAAAAGAAATTTTGGAAGAGGCAGGGTATAAACCTTGAATCGTGAGTGGTGAGTCGTAAATGGTCAGTGCTAGCAGCGCTTGGCTGATAACCAGCTCTTAACCAATGACTTTTGACGTTTCACTTTTCACCTTTAGCATCTTTTCAAATCAGTTATTCTTCATCGGGGCGATCATTTGAAAAGCGGGAATTTCAACCTTAAATTTTTGCTGGCTGTTCGTGTTCAGCATTTCGTAAGTGCCCCACATTTTGCCCATTTCAGTTTTCAGGTTACAACCGCTTACATACTGAAAATTTTCGTTGGAAGAAAGTACCGGTTGCTGGCCAACCACACCATCACCTTCTACCTGGCGGTGTTCTCCTGAACTATCAAAAATCGACCATTCGCGGCGCAGCAGCTGAACCGTAAATGGATTATGATTGATGATACTGATCCGATAAGCAAACATAAACTCATGCAATACGGGCTGGCTGTATTCAGGCTGATAAAAAACCTCCACGGAGATTTCAACGCCTTTTGAAATGAGAGTATTCATAAGAAATTAGAAATTGAAGATACCGTTTACTGCATCAAATCTATAAAATTGGAATAAAGTGCGAAACTCATGAATTTACTTACGCCAACTTTTTTTATCCGATCATGTAAATGTTTCAAAACAAATAGAAAATAAGCAAGGGTGCAAACTATTTTTTGCCATTTATTTTATACACATGCCACAGATACCCATATAAAACTTTATAGCTTAACCGCCTATCTGCGACTGCAACCTTATTTTTGTGGACATACCCGTAAGTTTTAAAGCTGCATTTATTAATTACATAATCATCAAATAAAATAGAAGAATGAAAATAGCCGTAGCAAAAGGTGATGGTATCGGTCCGGAAATTATGGATGCCGTGATTTCTATTTTCGATGCTGCTAATGTTCCGCTCGAATACGAATACGTTGATATGGGCAAATGGGTGTTTGACAAGGGTTTCAGCAATGGCATGACTGCCGAAGCGCAACAGACCATTGAGGCACTTGGCATTTTGTTTAAAGGGCCAATGGAAACACCCAAAGGCAAGGGGGTAAAAAGCATAAATGTTACCGCACGCAAAACCTGGAACACCTACGCTAACAAGCGTGTATTTCAAACCCTGCATGGTGTTGATACGGTTTTTAGCAAGGCAGGTATTCCTATTGATATAACTATTGTAAGAGAAAATATTGAAGATACTTATGGCGGGGTGGAGCATATGCTTACGCATGATGTGGCTTTAAGCCGCCGCTTTATTACTAGGCCGGGAAGCATGCAGGTAATCCGGTATGCTTTCGATATGGCTCGTAAGAAAAGTGCCCGCCGCATTACCTGTGGTCACAAGGCCAACATCATGAAAATTACGGATGGTTTGTTCCTGGAATGTTTTTATGAAGTAGCCAAAGAATACCCCGACCTGAAAGCAGATGATGTAATTGTAGACGACCTGTGTATGAAGCTGGTTACACGCCCCGATACCTTTGACACGGTTGTGTTAACTAACCTGCAGGGCGATATTGTAAGTGATCTCTGCGCCGGTTTGGTGGGTGGTTTGGGCTTTGCTCCAAGTGCAAACATTGGCGATCATATCTGCATTTTTGAAGCCGTTCATGGTACAGCACCTGATATTGCAGGCAAAAATATCGCTAACCCAACAGCGCTATTATTGAGCAGTTTCTCGCTTTTGCAGCATGTTGGTTTGTTTGATACCGCCGCTATGATTGAAAATGCTTTGCTGTTTACTTTGGAAAGTGGGGTGCATACCGGCGATTTTGGTAATAAGTCAACTCCGGCACTTAACACCACCGATTTTGCCCAGGCCATTATTAATAATTTTGGCAAGAAGCCTTTGCACAGTCCAAAGCCAGAACAAATTGACTTGCCGGCCACGTGCACCGTTTACAACCTCGATAAAAACCCTATGCTGGAAAGCGTGGAAGATGCTAACGAAAAAATTGTGGGTGTAGATATGTTTATCGAAAGCAATGTGCAACCCAATGCCATTGCTGAAAAATGCCTGCGCCATGCCGGTGTCAAGTTTAAATTACTCAGCATTAGCAACCGTGGTACGCAGGTTTGGCCAACAGGTTCAAAGTTTACCAACCTCATTAACTTATACAATGCCCGCTTTGAAACCATTGATAATTACCCACTGAACCAGCAGGATGTTATTGGCTTATATGTAAGCCTTAGCGGTGATTTTAAAATTTGCTCGCTTGAACTACTGAACCAATGGGGCGAAAAGAAAGGGTATAGTTTGGCGCAAGGTCAATAATCAGAATATGTGAAATTGAATCGGGTTTCAACCTGTTAACTTTTCAACCCACCAACTTTTCAACTTTCGGTAAAATGTATTTTTGCACCAAATATGGATTGGATGAGTAAGATGAATGTTAATACGCCCATACCAGTAGTGGATGGGAGTACAATGACGAAAAAGGAGTTTGAAAAGAACTATCTGAAACCACAAAAGCCTGTGGTATTGCGGGGTTTGTGGAAACAATATCCCGCCTATGAAAAGTGGAACATGGATTATTTCCGGGAGAAAATGGCAGATATTGAAGTGAACCTTTTTAGCAGTTTAAAGGCCAACCCAAGTGAAACGCTGAAAGTTCCGCATGCTAAAATGAAATTCAATGAATACCTGGATCTAATCGAAAAGGAGCCGACCGATCTTAGATTATTCCTTTTTCCGGTGTTTAAATACAAGCCGGAATTGCTGAAAGATTTTGGCTATCCAAAAATTACCGGCCGCTATCTGAAGATTCCTTTTATGTTCTTTGGGCCAAAAGAATCCATTACCCGCATGCACCAGGATATTGACATGAGCAATGTGTTCCTGACGCAGTTTGCCGGTGCCAAAAGGGTTGTGTTATTTCCGCCCGACCAAAGCGATCTGCTTTATCGACTGCCATTTAATGTGCATAGTACGGTAGACATCGACCATCCTGATTTTGAAACTTACCCCGGTTTGCAATACGCAAAAGGCATGAGTACGGTGCTTCAACATGGCGATACTTTATTTATGCCCAGCGGTTACTGGCATCATATTGAATACCTGGAAGGTGGCTTTGGATTGTCAGTTCGAACATTGGGTGCTTCTGTTAGCACGATAGTTAAAGGCGGTTTTAATGTAACGCTGCGCCGCAAGTTTGATGATATCATGCGGAAGATGTACGATCAAAAATGGTTTGAATACAAAAAGAGGTTGGCCAGGAAAAGAGCTGCTGTCGCTATCAATAAATTGAATTCGGGATCTGGAAATAATTTTCCGAAGACACATTCGCCCGCTTTCAATTAACTTCGTTTTCTTTTTACCTCCTGTTTCCCTTGTGGTTCAGGAGGTTTTTTTATGCACCTTCTTTTTTATTGACTGTAGCCGCTTGTAAGTGCCCGGTTTTGCATTAAAGCTGAATGGCTGCGGGATGGACGCATGTAGCTGGCCCGTGCGAGGGCTTTTGCGCCGGGCAGGCCACTACTGCTATCAGCCCGAACAAAAACTGCCATCTGTTCCATAGCTGCCGGCCCCGGCTTGCTTTCTTGAAAATTTGGCAGACTAAGCCGACATGGCACCTTGTTTGCCGTGCCCCCATGTAATACTATTATTTAAAAAATAAACTGCAACAATATGGCTACCGGAAGTATAAGGGTACATACAGAAAACATTTTCCCGATTATTAAGAAGTTTTTGTACAGTGATCATGAAATTTTTGTGCGTGAATTGATCAGCAATGCGGTGGATGCCACCAAAAAACTAAAAACACTTGCCAGTGTGGGTGAGTTTAAAGGCGAATTGGGCGAGCCAAAAATTGAAGTGGTGCTGGATTCGAAAAATAAAACGATCAGCATTATTGACCAGGGTATTGGTATGACCGCTGAAGAGGTTGATAAATACCTGAACCAGGTGGCTTTTAG
>JBKJNG010000637.1:0-3438 GCA_046596065.1 Phnomibacter sp.
TTTTGGACCATTATTGCTCTCTTTATTCCTGTTGCTTGTTCGCATTTACAACGATGAATTTATCAGCCCGCGACCTGTTGATCTAACCGCGGAAATACCAGAAACAATGAAAAAACACGACCCTGCTGCATCTCCACCGGCCACAACGAAATAAGAGTAATTATCATATTTGACCTTATCAATGCAACGCAAAAATCCACTTGCTGCCTGTTACTGAAAATTACATAATCTTCATCATTCGTATGCTTCATTCATCGTTGCCAACTCAAGGCCTGAAGGGCGTAGCAAATTTTACATCAGAACCAATGCTTTTATCAGTAAGTGTTTTTAAAAATGCCACTAACGAAGCCTTCTGTTCCGCAGTGAGATTCATGCGTTTTGGACTACCATCCTGGCTTCTTAATTGTGGTGCAAGATTGGGATTGGGTTGAATGCCACTGTTGTAATGTTCTATCACCTGTTCCAAAGTAGCAAACCTGCCGTCGTGCATATAAGGTGCGGTAAGCGCAATGTTTTTTAAAGAAGGCACTTTAAAATTTCCTACCCGGACCTCATTGTTTGCTACGCCACCAACACCCTTGTCAAAAGAAGGATTATCGAGCCCGTTATTACGATCACCCGGAGCGGTAAAGGTTTCAGTTCCGTGGCAAGTTGCGCAATTGGTTAATGGCCCAAAAAATAATTGTTTGCCCTGGTTTTCTGCTGCTGTAAAATTGGAATAAGGAGTTTGTACAGGATCCTGTCCGGCCGGCACAGCAGCCCTGCCAGCATCAAATTTCGATTGATAAGAAATAATAGATCTTATGAACTGCGCCAGGGCCCGGGCCACTCTCCCACTATTTATGGTTTCATCGCCAAATGCATTTTTAAACAGTACCGGATAATGCGAAGTGGCTTTCATTCTTGCAACCAGCGTGTCAAGGTTCATTCCCATTTCAGTTTTGTCCTGCATTGGAACTAAAACCTGGGCTTCAAGTGTAGCGGCTCTTTCATCCCAAAAGAATTTTTTAGCCGGGTAATAGCGTGCATTAACTAACGACATGGAATGACGACCTGTAAGGCCACCGGCAAAACCCTTACTTAATAAGGCGGTATCAGAAAAACCAAATTGCTGTTTATGACAACTGGTGCAGGATATACTATTATTAATAGAAACCGATTTATCGTAAAATAGAACTCGGCCAAGCGTTGCACCCCCATCGGTTACAGCATTGCCCGCAGTCGTATTATCCTGCCCCGTAATATTTGGCGTGGTAAGATAACCGGGCAGCGGCTGTGCGGCATATATTAACGGTGTTGCAGGTAAATTAAGTGCAGCAAGTGGATCTTTTATACTGGCAGTAACGTCCGGCTTTTTACAGCTTTGAAAAACAATGAGTGCTGATAAAATAAAGCTGCCGGTATTTAATAATTGTTGTATGGTTTGGCGCATAATATTAGATGAAATAATTGGAATGATTAAATAAAATAATGCTTAGGGATGCGGAGGCGGCCCCTGCCGTTCAGGTGATAAACGCCTCGCCATTTCATCAATAATATTATTTAATTTTTCTTGCTGACTTGCATGGCAGATATTTCTTATTTGTGCAAAGTGATCAAACAAAGCAAGCTCTGTTTGCTTGCGCTGCTGCGCTATCAAACTGGTAATGCTGTCTGCCATTTTACGATCCTGCGAATTTGTTTTCAGCAGTTCAAAATACTCTTCATGCAACCTGTGATCTTCTTCCCGGATATTTCTTAAATTTTGTTGATTTTGCTGGCGTAATTGTTCAAACTGTTGCTGTTGTTTTTCATCCAGCTTTAGTTCCTTTATCAGGAAATCCGCAGGCCCCGGCCCGCCAAATGGTGGCAATTGCCTGTTGCTAAACAAGTATACAATTGTAACGGCATTCAGTAACAAAAGAACAATGGTTGTTATGATAAAAAATCGTTGCTTGTTCATATCATTTGTTTGAGAGCGTAATCGAATACATATCGTTGTTATTCAATCCATATTCCAGCATTACCTGGTTAATACCCGCCTGCTCTTTTGCAGGATATTTATTTGTAAACAGGCTGATGTTTGCAACGCATAACAACACAATTACCGCACTGATGGCATACATCCATTTACGCGGCATGTTCATACTTGTTTGCTGTTGCAATTTTGCCAATACCCTTGTATGCAAAAACGGATTTGGTTCAGCCATTTTCTGGCCATCTATGCTATGCAATACGTCATCAATCCACGTTTCTTTCTTCATTACATTTTATTTGATTAATTAACCCGTATAAAAATCAGCCAATATCTTTCGTAGGTTTTTTCTTGCCCTGAATAAAATTGATTCAACTGCAGGTATCGTTATTTTCATCACTTCACTTATCTCTTTGTATGATAAATGTTCTGTTTCACTTAGCACGTAAGCTGTGCGCTGCTTCACAGGTAGTTTTTGTAATGCCTGGTAGAACATCATAGCCTTCTCCCTGTTTTCTGTAACGGTTCCGGGATGTACAAAATCAGCCGGACCATCTGTTGTTTTATTTGCCGCACCAAAAAAACTACACAGCTGTTTCCATTTGCGTTGTCGTTCTTTTTGTCGTAAAAGGTCAATGCATTTATTCATAGCAATACGGTATAGCCAGGTACTAACCGATGATTCACCACGAAAACTTTTATGCTTTTGAAAAGCATCCACAAATACTTCCTGTGTTATATCTTCTGCATCCTGCACCTGCTGTATCATATTCAATACGGCATTGAACACCTGCTGCTGATGCTGTTGCATAAAAGCTTTGAACGCTAAAGCATCGGTACTAAAATTCAGCATGTGCTAACTGTTGGTATGGCTGTATTGAACAGCTAAAGATTTAGTCGAAGATCGAATTGAAAACTTGCGCTGTTTAAGAAATTTATTTTTTTTGAATTGGAACCGGGGATAATAAGCCAGAAGCGTTGAAAGAAAAGGTAAGTATGGTTTATAATTAATTTTCCGGCACATTAGTGGGATCAACAAGATATCCTGAGTTGGATGTACTCTTGTGAAATCGGGCATATCAGGCTATTACAATACCCGCTGCCCGGTTCAATTTATCATCTTTTTAATTAATCGACCTAATTAGCCTTTCCCTACCTTAGACCCCCGTATGAAATAATTTATAATGGAAAAAATCAACGTTTTATGATGCTAAAAAGAAAAAGTCACCTGGTAGCAGTGGCTATCGCAGTTACTTTAACCTGCTCAACAAGTTTTGCACAACACAACGAAACGCCAAACGATTTCGGCCAGAAATTACTTGGTCGCTGGGATCTTACCGTAAATATTAATGGTAAAGATGCGCCCTCCTGGATTGAAGTGTACAAATCCGGCGCTAACAGATTGGTAGGTTATTATGTTGGCACAAGTGGCAGTGCAAGGCCCGTTTCAAAACTAAATTTGCCGTCGTCGTAATTTACTTTTG
>JBKJNG010000039.1:0-6353 GCA_046596065.1 Phnomibacter sp.
CCGGCATTGCAGACAGGGGTTATGGCGGCGCATCAGGGCCGCTTGGGTGGCAGCTTGCTTTTAGTTATCTTCAAAAAAAACTGTATGACTTTTATGGCGATGAAAAAATCATTGCAAAACAGTATCCTGCCTTACAAAAACAGCTGGAATTTTTGCAGGCAAAAGCAACAGACGGATTGTATTATTGGGACATAGGCGATCATGAAACTATTGATCCGAAAGCGGAAGCTTTTTCGGCTTCCTGCTTTTATTACCACCATGTAATCTTAGCTACAGAATTTGCGGGTATACTTCATGCATCAGCTGATTCTGCTAAATATTCCAGGCTTGCAAATAATATTCGCAATGCCATCGTTTCAAAATTTTGGATACCAAACACAGGTCGATTTGATAATGCAACACAGGCAGCACAAATTTTTGCATTATGGTACCATCTTTCTCCTGAAAAAGATAAAACACTGGAGCAATTGATGCAGGAATATGCCCGGCATAACTGGCATGTAGCAACCGGTATTTTCGGCACCATGATGATGTTTGATGTGCTACGGGAAAATGGCAAAAATGATATTGCTTACAAGTTGGCCAATCAAAAGGATTTTCCCGGATGGGGTTATATGCTCGCACAAGGTGCAACTACTTTATGGGAGTCATGGCAATTGCCTGAGTCCAGCTCTATGAATCATCCGATGTTTGGTTCTGTCGACGAATGGTTTTATAAATCTTTATTGGGAATTAATGCAGCAGCTCCGGGTTTTAAAAGGATAATTATTAAGCCACAGGCTGCAGCGCTTGCATGGGCTAAAGGTTCGTATAAATCTATGTATGGTATTATAAAAAGTGAATGGAAAGAAAGCGAAACCAGTTTTGAATTAAAAGTGACAGTACCGGTAAATACTTTTGCAGAAATATGGTTGCCTGCAACGAAAGATACACCAATTACGGAAGGCGGTAACAAGAATTTTCAATCAGAAATTAAGTTTGTTAAACAGGAAAATAGCTACCAGGTTTTTTCTGTTGGATCAGGAAATTACGACTTTAGGGTTGGCAAATAATTACAAAAGATTGTATGGTTGCAGTGTTTTAATTTAATTTATCAATACACCAACCCGCATTGCTTTTAAGCCCGAAATGCCTTGCAATTGTTCTAGGTCAAGATACTCAAGATCGTCGGCTAAAATGCCTTTTTCTACCAGGTAGTGAATGTAACCTGCATATTCATCGGCTTCTTTCTGGCTAAAATATACCAGCGCAATTTTATTGGGAATAGTCAGCCTGTCTCTTGTACCTTTTATATGTACTTTATCGATTCTCTTTTTTATAATGTGGTACCTGATATTGTATGCGCCTTCTACATCAAACCGTTTTTCATCAAGCCTGAACCTGATATCAATTGGATGTGAGTGGATGAAAATAAGTTGTGTAGTTTCAATCGGCTTTATTAATTGCTTAATAAGCGAATTTGTATATTTCGCCAGTGCTGCCATTGATGTCAATTGCATTAATCGCAGGTTGTTCAGGTAAATTTCTTTGAAAGGTTTTTCAGGTGCAATACTTTGCCCTATGTACACGTCATATTCCACACCATCCGTTCTGAATTTTTCAAAATAACATGGATATGCTTTTTGCATTTCATCTTTCATCAGCTCCAAATAATTATTTACTGCACTGATAATGGTTTTCATTGAATGTTCAAGTTGCCGCCTGTGTTCATTAGCTACTCCATCTTTTTCGTTGGTAGCATTAAAATAGCGGTTGGCAATGGCAACGTAAGCCGAATCGCCTGTTTTAAAATCGTTTAAAAAAGGGATGATCTCGTTCTCCAAAAAATCATTCACGCGGCTTTCCTGGTTAAACCCTTCCTGCGTAGTAATTTTATCCAGCCATTTTTTACACAAAAAAATCTTTTCATCAATAAGACCAAAGCCTGACTTCTCTTTCAACTCGTTAAGCACAGCTATTACTACTTCAAATTCAACCTGCAGATCTTTAAGTAAAGCCTCATTACGCTCTACGGTAGAATTACGTAAATCAACGGCGCCATACAATGGATACACCTGTTCAAATGCAATATTTTCAATTTCCTTATGGCCCTGGTTTAAATGTGTTTCTTTTATGTATCGCAATGCAGCCTCATTAAATTTCCATTGTACAGAAGGTTGCATAGCAGTAAAATGCTTTTTAATTACACCCTCAATTTCAATATCAAAATCATTAATATTTTTTTGAAAAATTTGCGCAATATAAGGAAGCGCCGGCTCAATTTTTGGTAGTATATCTTCATTCAATAATCCATCTTCCCAGGTATACATTTCCAATACGCCGCACAGCGTATTATTAAAAAGTATGGGAACAAGGGCGTACGATTTTATGTTCTCTGCTTTCAATGTATTTATACTAATATAATTGGCTATATCGGCAGAAGGGATTTCATTAAAAAAAACAAGTTTGGGATCAAGCAAATAGTTTTCACCAAAAAAATGATAAGCAACTTTGCCTGATCCTTTCTGTTCAAACATTCTTAATAAAAGACTGTTTACGCAAGTGGCTTTATTAAAAATAAATTTGTTGTTCAACTTAAGTAAGGGGAACAAGCCAAATTCAATGTCTTTGTTTTTAGCTAATGTTTTTAATGATTTGATTACTTCGGGATAATGCTCTTCCGTAAAAATGTTTGTATTATTGAGCAGATTTTTTATGTTTTCTACGGCGTATTGTGCTGTTACATCAGTAACGGTCATTAGCCCGATTCCCTCAAACCGAAATAAATTAAGTGGCAGTTCTTTTTGTAATTTTTGCAGAAACTGATCTTTATTATAATTATTCATTTCAGGATCAAAATCGGGCAGGGGGTCTGTGGCTATTACTTCAATAAACCTGTCGTCGTAGCTTATCTTAAAGTGCCGTGTAAGGTCATCTTTTTCCCCACGAAAGGGATAGATCATTTCCTGCAAATAAGGTGGATTTACGTGATAGCACCGCTGAAGTATCAGGGAGTAACAGGATTCCAGCTGACCCTTGTTTAATTCACCGTTATTAGGTTCTTCCAGGTTTTTCTTAAAAGAACCGGTTCTCTCATCTCCAACCGTATTAAAAAACGCATCGGTACTGTAAAGAATAATTGGACTAACGGGCATTGATAAAGCCCAGTAGTGTTCGTCCTCCTCTTCCAGAAGCGGGGAAGTGGTGGCATATATCATGTGAAGTAAATCCGCATATTGACCAATAGCATCCAGCGGAATAGCTTTTTCAACTTCGGGGTGGCTCTCGCATTTTTTTATTACCAGCGATAACACCTTTTGTTTGTGAGGACTTGCGTTCTCTATCGATTTTTTTAAGAAATCAATAAAAGGCCTCAGCGTAAGCACTTCGCCAGGTAACACCAGTTTATTAAATGTATTAGCTATCTCAATTATTTGCGACTTCATATATTGGTTGCTTAAAAACTAAATCCCATTTTAAATGCTATACGTGGTGTTTCTTCATCCGTTTCCGCAGGTATAAATGCACCTATTGAAAAAGTAAGTAAATCAATTGGGGCAAACCAAACACCACCACCATAATCGTAGTGCCAGGTGCGGGGTTCAATTTCTTTTTCCCAAACCCTGCCGTAATCAAAGCCTCCGAAAATGCCTATTGTAAATGGCAGTGTTTCGTTATAACTACTGCCAAAGCGAATCCTTATATCCGTGCTCTGCCAAAAACTACTTTTGCCATAAAATCTTTCGGTACGGTAACCTCTTAAACCCTGGTCGGCACCAATGGTTGGCATCTGGAAAAATTCGTAACCGTCGCCAACATTTATGCCGGCGCCAACCTGCGATGCGAGTATGAAATTCTCTTTTCTGTCAAGTGCTTTATAAAAAGAAAATTTTGCCCGCCATGCCAAAAAATTATTGGTTGATTGCAGGCTTTCAATATAGTTGAGACTGGTTTTGAATTTTATGCCGCTATGGGGTGCTACATAATTATCTACACTATTAAAATCAAATAGTAGCCTTGCACCGGCAAAGGATTTTGTTTTGAAAATATCATCTTTTGAACTGCCTATGGTATCAATCAGGTATCTGTCCGGAGTTGATTCAATATCCGATAACTGGAAGAAGGGCCCCAACGCTGCAAACCCGTTAAGGCCAAAGCGTTTTTTAATTGCCGTATATACCGATAATTCACTTTGTCTTACACGGTAATAATTGGCATCATCAATTGGCCTTTTGGTATCATTACCCTGCCCGGCATAATTAAAAGCAAAGCTTGGGCCCTTGTAATAAGTATCAAGATAAAAATCAAGTTTTCCGAAAGTATTCAGGAAGTCGCCTGTGTAATTAAGTTTAAAAGCTTTGGTTCCAAAAGCAAAACTGCCACCAAATGATTGCTGCGATTTATAAGGTTCTTTTTTAAACCCATATCTTAAAAGATTAAAACTTGCGCCCATCAAAAAACCATCATCGGGGTTAACACCAATTATTGGCAATGGAAGAAGAATATTGTATTCGCTTGCGTAATCTCTGCGATCATAAAGATTAAATGAATACCTGTTTGTTCTTAAGTCTTTTGTTTCATTGCCGCCAATAATGGTATTGGTTCGCAGGTCATCATAAACAAGCGTTTTACGCGGTCCGTTACGCAGGTCAGAACTGTCGGTAAACAGGTCTTTTCCCATGCCGCCAATCAGCCTTATTTTAATGCCTTTGTCCGCTTGTCCCTTTACTAAAAATTCATCGGAACTTCCATTGCCATAAATATTAATTGTTTTGGTAACGGCATTTTCAAAAACGCGTTGGCTGATCATTCTTTTTACTTCACCCTGCTTCGAGATATCGTAAACTGTTACTGAAGTATGGTCGTTATCCAAACGTTCTACCACAAAGCGTTCATGTTCATCTGTACCAACAATATCCACCGATTTATTTATGAATTCATAGTGGGCACGGGCTATTTTAGCGAGGTCATTACGTCTTGCTTTTATACTTTTAATAAGATAGGGGGCAGAAAGTTCTTTTGCTTTTGCTGGCCAGGTGTCAAAAGCCTTTGCAATCGCACTATCGGTAAGATGTTGCTGTACATAATTAATTTCCGTTTCCCATTGTTGCCAGCTAAGATTCGTTAAAAAACTCCTGTCGAAAAGCCGGGCGCTCCAGGTATTCCATTTGTAACTGTAAATGTTTGGACCATACACCTGCACCTGGCGTAAAAAGGGCAGGGTAAATCTCGCAAATTCTGAAGTTAATCCATCGTATTTCGAGAAAGCCTGGTCCCTGTCGCGGGGTATTGGCCTGTACAATTCAGTGCTATCGGGTTGTTTAATTGCCGCCCATGCCCATTGGTCATCATGGCGGTCCCAATCGCCCACCACCAGGTCTAGAAATCTTGTTCGCAAAGCCCACGATTCGTCTACCTGGTACTTATTATTATCGAGCAGTTTATCCATTAAATCCGGTGTGCTGATTATCTCATCCGGATTTCCGAAGTACGCAGCTTCCTGCCATTTTTTGCCAGCTGGACGCTCTTCTACCAGGCTAATCATATCACCAAAAACCGGGTTATAACTACCCAGAGCAGGCTGTGCAGGCACATAGTATAATTGTGGATTTGTATGGTACACATTTATAGCATCCGCCAATGGAGCAACTGCCAGCGGCGCAAAAGGATGCGTAGATAAGAAATTATCTTTTACAAGGTATTTGGCTGCAGTCATCCGGTTAAACGGAAACGGTAAAAAACGGCTTACATCTTTATTCAGTCCGCGAAAAACAAAATCTCTTCCTAAAGAATCTTTTACACGCAACGAATTGGTTTGATTACCACCCCCTAATTTACCGGGCGTTACGCCTCCTTTAAAACTGGGAAGATCTAAAACAGGGAAAGGATATTGTTCGATGTAAAGACTGCGGTAATGATCGCCCAATAAAAATTTATGAAACGATCCAACCGATTTCACTTTTTCTGTTGTAAGGGTTTTGATAACCGTATTGGGATGTTGTTTATAAACAGCAAATGTGGTATCAATAATTGCTGCAGGTTTGTCTTCTTTATTTATTGTTTTTTGATAAACCATTTCAGCACTTGTACCTGCTTCATTTACTTGCCAAAATCTTATAAGCGATGCACCGTTATTGTAAAACGATACTGTACTGAAACCCGGATTGCCAGAAGCAAAAGCCGAGCCTTTGCCTAAACGCAGCGGAGAGGTTTTAGATCCGCTTCCACTTACAATAATGTTTTGGCCCGACCGCTCAATAAACTGCAGTGTATGCTCGTGGCCCGCAGCAAAAATAAAATGGCCATTCTTATTGGCAGCAGCCAAAATTGCGGCTCTTAATTCCTGGTAGCGCTGGTTGGCAACATCCTGCCGC
>JBKJNG010000106.1:0-3486 GCA_046596065.1 Phnomibacter sp.
ATGAAAAGAATCAAGTTGGCTGTTGACCCGCAATTATTACTGAATCCTGGCGTAATTATTAATGAGGATAGAAACGCACACTTAAAAAATCTTAAAGAACTTCCGCCTGTAGAGGAGGAAGTAGATAAATGTATCGAGTGCGGCTATTGCGAGCACAAATGCCCGAGCCGTGATCTTACAACAACACCAAGAAGGAGAATTGTAATCAGGAGGGTATTAAAAAAGTTGGAACTGGACGGGGATACTGTAAATCATAAGTTGTTGCTGAAGCAATCTCAATACGATGTAATGGATACCTGTGCGGTTGATGGTTTGTGTGCAACTGCCTGCCCGGTTGATATCAATACGGGTGATTTAATTAAACGGTTAAGAAGAGAAAATCATTCAGTCTCCGCCAATAAAACCGCTTTGTTCATCGCAAAAAATTTTGGAACAATTGAATGGTTTGCAAGGGCAGCATTAGAGATGGGGTCGGGTATAAATAAATTGTTCGGTAAGAATGCAATGACTAAAATAACAGCCGGGTTTAAAAAAATAGTTCCAGCCATGCCTTTATGGTCCGAACAAATTGGTGCACCACCTGCGTTTGGTATTTTAAAAATAAGGAAACAGGTAACGGGTATTAGTAAATCTTCAATCGTTTATTTCCCGGCTTGTATATCAAGAATGCTGGGTACTTATAAAGGAAAGGATAAAAATCTAATGGAAACCTTTATGAGTATCTGTAATAAATCCGGTATTGATGTTGTGGTTTTGCAGTATGTTAGTGGTAGTTGCTGCAGCCAAATATTTTCATCAAAAGGATATAAAGATGCATACCAGTTTACCGCCAATAAGATTGTAACAAATTTATGGCAATCAAGCAATGAAGGTTCACTTCCCGTTGTAATTGATGTAAGTTCCTGTGCATATACATTGCATCATATCCGGCCTTCGCTTACCGAAGAAAATAAGGAGAAATTTGACCAGTTAAACATACTGGATAGTGTTGATTTTTTGCATGATATGGTAATGCCGTTAACTGTTGTGAAAAATAAAAAAGAAGATATTGTATTGCATCCCGTTTGTTCATTGGAAAAAATGAAGAACACCCATAAATTTATTCGTCTTGCCAATTATTTTGCGAACGATGTTACTGTACCGAAATATACCGGTTGTTGTGGTATGGCCGGCGATCGGGGTTTTTTATTTCCTGAGCTTACAAATGCTGCAACAAACCCGGAAGCATTAGAAGTAAGTGCAAAAAAACATACAGGGTATTATTCCTCTACAAAAACCTGCGAGATGGCGATGAGCGAAGCTGTAAAGGAAAACTACGAATCTATTTTGTATTTGGTAGATGAAGCAATTTGATTACGATTCGCTAAAGAATTTAATGTATGTAAATTCTAGACAACAAATTGCCGGCCGGGGTTGGCAGAACCAGGATAATTCTGATAATAAAAAAACTACTTTTTACGCTGAACATAAAAATTCCGAACCCGGCTATGCCGTTGAAGCCAGGTGAGCATCCCAATTATACCAAGGGGAAAGATGATATTAATAAGTCTCCGCTTCAGGGGGATAGGGGGTTCACAACTCTCCTTCATCCGCAAAACTATAATAGCCTTCGTCGCTTACAATAATGTGGTCTACAACGGCGATGTCGAAAAATGAGGCGGCGGATTTTATTTTTTCAGTCAATATTTTATCCTGTCCGCTGGGGCGACAATTGCCCGATGGGTGGTTATGAGACAAAATAATGGAGCTGGCATTTTCTTCAATAGCTCTTTTCAATATAACCCGTGTATCAACAATAGTCCCCGAAATACCGCCAAGGCTGATTACTTCGTGGCAGATAACGCGGTTTCGCCGGTTTAGATAGATTACCATAAAATGTTCGCGGCTTTCGTGTTGTAATCTTTTGCGCAGGTAATCCTTAACATCTTTGCCCGAACTAATTATTTCGCGGGTAAATATTTCTTCCTCTTTTTTAATAGCCAGTTCAAGAGCGGCTTTTATCACTACTGCTTTTGCCGGCCCTATGCCTTTTACCAGCTGCAATTCTTTTAAGCTCATGTTGGCTAACAGGTGCAGGCTGTTGTTGTTGGTGGCCAACAATTCTTTTGCAAGATCCAGGGCGCTTTTGCTGCGGGTGCCATTATTAATAAGAATTGCGATTAGTTCGGCCGGTGAAAGCGAAGCTGAACCAAAACGGATCATCTTTTCCCTTGGCCTGTCATCTTCCGACCATGCCTTTATGGGTGTGTGTGGTTTGTTGAAATTTTCCATGGGTTTATTAATTATGCGGCATGCCGTGCCATTATCTTCGCAGCCAACCGGTACAATTTACATACAAACACGCAACTATGCCCCCAGTAATGAGTCAGCATGCGAGGATATTTTCTGGTACAGAATCGAAATACCTTGCTGAAAAAATAGCCAAAAGTTTTGGATCACCGCTTGGCAATTGTTTAGTTACAAAATTTAGCGATGGCGAGCTTGGCGTACAGTTCACCGAAAGTATTCGCGGCGATTATGTTTTTATTGTTCAAACCACAGCGTCGCCAGCCGATAATTTGATGGAATTACTCTTGATGATTGATGCCGCAAGAAGAGCTTCCGCCTACAAGGTAATTTGTGTTATTCCCTATTATGGCTATGCCAGGCAAGACAGAAAAGATAAACCAAGGGTAGCCATAGGAAGCAAACTGATAGCAAACCTGCTTGTGGCGGCCGGTGCTGACAGGGTGATAACGATGGACCTTCATGCCCCGCAAATACAAGGTTACTTTGATATTCCCGTCGATCACCTGGATAGTTCCGCCATGTTTATTCCTTTTATTGAAAAGCTGAATTTGCCGAACCTTACGTTTGCTGCGCCCGATGTGGGAAGCACCACCCGCACCAGGGAAATAGCCAGTTTTTTTAATGCGGAAATGGTGATTTGCGATAAGCACCGTAAACGTGCCAACGAAATTGCCAGCATGTCGCTGATTGGTGATGTGCAGGGCCGTAACGTAGTATTGATAGATGACATTTGTGATACCGGCGGAACCCTCGCCAAAAGCGCAGGTATTATTAAAGACAAAGGTGCTACCAGCGTACGTGCTTTTTGTACGCACCCGGTGCTTAGTGGAAACGCGTATGAAAATATAGAGAACAGCGTGCTGGAAGAACTGATTGTTTGCGATACCATTCCATTAAAAAAAGAAAGCAGTAAAATAAAAGTGCTGAGCGTAGCCGACTTGTTTGCAGTGGCCATCCGCAATGCGTTTGAAAACAAAAGCATTCATGGTTTATTTGTACACTCACATTTCAAGAAAAGATAAAATTTCGATCTGTGATTTTTGAGTTGTGATTTTGATAGCTGTAAGTAAAGGGAAAATAAATAGCGTCAAGCGCTGAGTTGCAAGCAATTTTATGACAAGGAAGCTTTTTTATTCTTTTGGATGGGTACTACTCATTTTCGTTAACCTTTATTTTGTTTACAACTTTCCTTTAAAA
>JBKJNG010000307.1:0-9493 GCA_046596065.1 Phnomibacter sp.
AATAAATAATGATCTGTTCTATTCCAGGTTGCCGGTAAATGAAATTCCGCTGCGTGATCTTTTATCAGAAGAGCACCTGTTTTTTAAAATACCCGCCAACTGGCATGTAGTGATTACTGATGTAAAAAATTCTACGGCTGCTATAGGGGCGGGGCTTCATGAAACCATCAACCTGGTTGCCACTGGCAGCATTGTTGCCGTATTAAATATTGCTTATAAAATCAAGCTTACCGTGCCGTTCTTTTTTGGCGGAGATGGTGCTTCGTTCATTATACCTCCCACGTTGCTGGATGTTGTTATGCGGGCACTGCTACTGCATCGTGAAAACACCAAAACAAACTTCAATCTCGATCTGCGGGTAGGCCATGTACCGGTGGCGGAAATCTACCAACAGGCGCATGCACTTAACATCAGTAAATTAAGAACCTCGGGGCAGTTTGCAATTCCTGTACTGTTAGGCGATGGATTAACTTATGCCGAAAAAAAGATCAAGGGTCCCGATTATATTTTTGCCAGCCTGCCTGCAACAAACAGCGAACTCGACCTGGGTGGTATGCAATGCCGGTGGGATAGAATAAAACCACCCGAAAATTATTTTGAAGTAGTTAGTTTGCTGGTGATTGCCCGGGAAGGTGTAAGACAAACACTGGCATTTAAAAAAGTGATGGATAGTGTGGATGAAATATATGGCGAATTGCAAACGCGTATACCTATCAGTGTAGCAAAGCTGAAACTGAAAGCCACGCTGGCAAAAATCGGTTTGGAAATGCGTGTACGCATGGGTGGTTTCAGACCATTTTACCTGTTTGTAAACTGGGTAAAAACTTCGGTGGGTTATTTTTATTTTAAAACAAAAAAAGGAAAAGTTTACCTGCACGAACTGGTGAATATGTCGGACACGCTGATTATTGACGGAAGAATTAATACCGTCATTACCGGTACCACAACGCAAAGGGAACTACTGGAAAATGCATTAAGTAAAATAGAAAGTGATGGTGAAATATTGTATGGCCTGCATGTAAGTAAAGAATCGGTTATGTCGTGCTATGTTCCTTACCTTGATAACAGGCATATACATTTTGTAGATGGCGCAGAAGGGGGGTATACAAAAGCAGCAGGCATCATAAAACAAAAAATACTTCAGGGGCTTGTTTCCCAATCGTAAAAAATACTTGAATTGATCTGTTGTTGAAATGAAAATAATTCAATGAGAATTTGTGTAGCACAAACAAAACCAGTTAAAGGCGATATTGAAATAAATATTACCAATCATAATAAACTAATTGATATCGCAATATCCAATGGAGCGGATACTATCATTTTTCCTGAACTATCCATTACCGGCTACGAGCCCGAACTGGCAAAAACATTGGCTATTGACCCGGATGATAAAAGGTTTAATGATTTTAAACAAATGTCGGATGCGAACCATTTAACAATTGGTGTTGGTGTGCCAACAAAAAATGATTCGGGCATTTGTATCAGTATGCTCATTTTTCAACCCGGTAAAGCAACGCAAACCTATCATAAAAAATACCTGCACGCAAGCGAAGAAGCGTTTTTTGTAAGCGGACAAAATACAGTTGGCTTAATAGGTTATGAAAACAATATCGCCACAGCCATCTGTTACGAATTATCGGTGCCGGCACATGCTGAAAACGCTTATAAAATGGGAGCGGATATATATATTGCCAGCGTGGTAGAATCATTTACGGATATAGAAAAAGCGCTGAAAAATTTAACCGGTATCGCTCATAAATATGCGATGCCGGTATTAATGGCAAATTGCGTTGGCCGCTCCGGTAATTATGATTATGCAGGAAGATCGTCTGTTTGGAATAGCAGTGGCTTATTATTAGCGCAACTGAATGATGCAGAGGAAGGAATATTAATTTTTGACACTAATACAAATGAAACAATTGCAAAAGTAAAATAATTGAAACATTGCATTGCTGTTGCCGCTTACATGAAATACGGCGCATTATTAATGCTGCGGCTTTCCGGGGTTTGTTGATTCGAGTAAAAAAGTCACATGCTGTATTCTTACATTAATAAAAGTCTTCAAGTTGATATAGCTGCTTAGTTTTAACATCAACTGGGGTCGTACAATTATCTTTTAATTTTTTTTATGTACTTTAAAATTATTCTTATCTCTTTATTTGCGGCAAGCAATTTTTGTTGTGGTATAAGTAGCAGCAGCCAGGATAAGAATGCAGAATTAATTGATTCTTCAAGCCATATTGCAGTTTCTCCCGATACAACCGGCGGCATTGTTTATTTTTCATTTGATAATGCTGTTTCATGGCAAAATAAAAGCAATGGACTGCCACCCGGTATCAACCTGACTGATATTGCCACATCGGGAGACGATCTGATTGCAGCAACCAAACAGCATGGTCTTTTTATGTATAACAATACCAGGAATAGCTGGAGCAATGTGATGTCCCCGAAACAGGTAAAAAATATAATTGATGCTGTTATAGTTTTTAAGGATAATATTTTTATTGGCACAGAGGGAGGCGGAGTTTTTGCATCGATGGACCAGGGCAATCGCTGGTTGGCATACAACAAGGGATTATCTAATTTAATCATAAGAAGAATGGTTATTATTGATGATAGCCTTTTAATAGGGACGAATGATGGATTGTATATTTTTAATGAAAAGAAAAAAGAATGGTTATCGAAATTTAATAGTGGTTTTTTACAGGTTAACGGCATAACGCAGTTAGGTAATGATCTTTTTATTGGAACCAATAAAGGAATTTACAAATCCCCCAGGCCTTATAATAGCTGGGTGCAGGTTCTGCCGGACAAATCGATGCATAATATTGCTGTTGGCAACGGCAATATATATGCGCTTGCTTACAATGAATTATTTACTTCGGCTGATAAAGGAATTACATGGCGCAGCATACAACAAGGACTTCCCAAAAACCTGTATAGTTTTCACTTAATACAAAAAGATGGCAAACTTTTTATTGGTCAGTGGGATGGCGTATATAAAGGAAATGGAAAAGGGAATTGGAAATCATTTTCTAAAGGATTGCCTGGAAAATTTCCAGCTACTGAATTGGTTAACTATAATCAAATTATTGTTACCGCAAGTTCCGGCTGGGTCAGTGCAAACAAGTAATTGTATAATGCCCAACATCTTAATTTAGTGAAGTATGCTTTTGATGTTTGATCGTTATTACCTGGTTTAATATCAATTTTAATAAACGTGAAAATTACTGAGCTTACACTGCAAACACATAAACTGGAGGAACTTTGTAACTTTTACAGCAGCACGCTGGAAATGCGTGTTATGCGGAAAACAAAAACTGAGTTTGTGATTTTTACACCCGGTACAATGCTCCGGGTAAAACAAGTGCCTGATTCAACCAAACCTTTCTATCATTTTGCCTTTAATATTCCTTCCAATAAAATTGAGGATGCGGCAACATGGTTACTACAAAAAGTTAGTTTGTTATGGATGGATGACTACAGGTCGAACATTGCGGATTTTACAAACTGGCATGCAAAGTCTGTGTACTTTTTAGACCCCGCTGGTAATATAGTTGAATTGATTGCAAGGTTCGATTTGAATGATCATGTAACGGAGCAATTTTCTTCATCACATATTCGTAATGTTAGTGAAATTGGTGTTGTTTTCCCGGCAAAACATTTCAACGAGACGGTTGAAGATTTTATGCAGCAGTACGGGCTGGTCTGTTTTGAGAAACAGTTGCCATTACCAGAATTCACGGCCGTAGGAAACGATGAGGGTTTGTTTGTTATAGTGCCTGAAAACAGGGCGTGGTTTCCAACAAAAAATACAAAATCAGGTTTGTTTCCTTTTCAGGTTCGTTTGCGGCCGACCATGGAAAACATACCATAATGCTGTAGTTCATTTATTGGATTCGGTATCTATTTCCCCCGCTTTAAAAACGCCTGTAACTTTTTCGCCGGTACTATAGATTTTATAGCCTTCACCGTCCAAAACGCCTGCTTTAAAAAGGCCGGATTCAATGGTATTGTCTTTTAAAATCTGCATTGCTTTGCCGGTAAAACTTGCCTTGCTTATTTGTTCTTCATAAATTATTTTATCCCTTATGTTTATAAAAATGGCATCGCCATCCAGTATGCCATCTTTAAAAATTCCGGTTGCCAGGTAGCGGCCTGTTTTACAGTAAACACCTTTGCCTTCGCCGCCTTTTGCGGCCCATCCGCCGTAGTAACGTATGCTGTCGCCGGTGGCATGAAAACCATGTGACATATAGCCATCTTTAAAATTGCCAAAGAAGCGTTCTTTGGTTTTTAATTTATACAATACGCAGGTATCTTTTAGCAGTCCGCCTTTGCCATCGTTGAAAGATGCCAATATTTTTTCTCCATTTTCAAAGCCTTTAAAACTGGTGTCCTTTATAAAAGATTGCAAATCGGTTTGCTCTTTACGCAACCATTTATTGTCCTTCCAAATGCCCTCAAATAATCGTTTTTGCTTCGGCTCATATTGCAAGCCCGGCCCGTTACGCATATCACCTGAAAAAAATCCAGCAAACAGGTTTCCAAATTGATCGGTAAGTATGGAGCGGCCCTCATGCAAGCCATTTACAAGATAGCCCGCCATGAAAGTATTATCTGCTTTCAGCTCTTTTGCATAGCCGGTAAAATTGTTCCTGTATTCACCCATGTACAGGTGTCCTTCTGCAGAAAAATAAATAATTTCTCCCTCGATTTTTCCATTTACATACTGGCCAATAGCAACCCTGTTATCGCTGTACAAAAAAACACCGTTGCCATTTATCATGCCATTTTTAAAATCGCCAAAATATTTATCGCCGCTGTTAAATACGGCCAGGCCTTTGCCATTCGGTATTGTATTTATTACATCACCTGTATAAGTGTAAACATTGCCAGCCGAATCTTTTTGATCGTCCAGACGCATGGTTTGCTGGCCAAATAAACTAATGGCTTGCAATAGTATTACCAAAAAAACTACCAGCTTTTTCATACTGCTAAATACCCCCTCTTGCAATATGTTGCCGCGGCTGTCTTTTGTATCCATTATTTTACTTAACGCTGCAAGATATTCAACCTTTCTGGCAGTGAATCATTTAGGGCATGCATTGATTTTACATCAGGCAATGTTGTATTGATACAAATGAAATGAGATTATGGGCTGGTGGTATGGCCCCAAAAAACCGGCTGTTTAACTCAGTTAAGCAGCCGGTAGTCGTGTTAGTATTTGGTGTGCGTGCTGCATTATTTATTATACAGCTTTTTTTATTAAGGGTTAATATGCTAAAGATTTATCAGCTACAAATGTTAGCGGTCTTAACTTTTTGCTACCGGAAATGAGTAATAGAAAGTCGGCATCAATTGTAAAAAGTTCAACAATAGATCCAGCATAATTAAACGCGGAAAAATATCCTTCTTATCTGCATCCTCCAATAGGGATTTTTACCTACTTTGGTTTATGAAGCAAACCAAAGTATTATTAAAGCCAGTAAGCCGCGAAGCATTTTCAACGCAATTCGGCGGCGCTATTGATGATGCAGGCGCTTTGTTGCCGAAAGTTTATTTTGAGCCCGTGCTGGAAGCATTCAGCCGCTATGCAGTGGGACCTTACTTCTGGTTTATTGCCGATACATTTAATGGAACCGTCCCTGATGCGGGAGGAAGTATTGAAACGCTTTGTAATTTTTCGAGAGATGAATTTGCGGGACGTACACCTGAAGTATTATTCAGGAACACGCATCCCGAAGATTTGCCGGCAATTTTTGCTTTTACAAATTACTGGGTAAGCTATGTTGCTGGCAGGCCACCTGCAGAACGTTCAAATTTGCGTCCGTCGATTTACATACGCTTGTTAAATGCCGCTGCTGAGTATTATTGGGCCATGGTTCAATATTCCGAAACCATTGTTGATAAACAGGGGATAATACTTTTTGGGTTAGCCTTTGTTACGGATATCTCTCATATAAAGCAGGATGGCGAAGAAGCATCGATGAGCATCCTGAATACGCATGAACAAACCTGTCACCAGTTTTTTTGTAGCAGCAATCATGAAGTAATTGAAGGCCTGGGAAAAGTACCGAAAATATCAGGCCGCGAAATAGAGGTATTGCGTTTGCTTGCGGTAGGGCATAGCAGTAAACAGATCGCAGTAGACCTGGCTTTAGCCGTTAAAACCATCGACAATCACCGGCAAAATCTATTACGCAAAATGGGCGCTCGTTCCACGGGCGAATTAGTGACCATTGGAATAAAATCAGGTTTTATTTAGCCGTGAATGCAGGTGCAATCGGCCCGGATTACGTGGCTTTGAAAGCGGGAATTCTGGTAACCTCAACAATGCGTGATCTGCACGGCGTTATGGCTGAAAAATGGTTAAGATGCAAATACAGCTGGCATACAATTCGAAAAATTTACATTTCTTGTTTTGTGAATTTTTACATGCACTAGAAAGCCATACTTACCGTCGATAATACTATTTATTCGGTACCCAATCGCTGCACGTAAAAGGCAGTACCGGTAAATGCAAGCGTTGGAACGATAGTAAGGAATATCCGCCTTGTAAAAGACAATACCGCCCAGAGCGGGGGACGAATTGAAAACCAGCAGATCGTTGTACTAACTAAATACCTGTGCAAGGAACATGTATAAAAAAGATCCCGTTGCCACAACAGCGGGATCTTTGTGCTAAGTTCAAAAATTTGGATGCTCCGCTCCGAAAATCTGTTGCGGCTTGCGTTGAAGAATTATGAATAACCCGTTTTACTGTTTTATAACGCCACAACCAATTCGTTCGCCCGATTTACCGGCAGGTTGCGATTTATAATCATCTACACCACTATGTACAATAATTGTTTTGCCAATAATATTGGTGGTGGTATCCCCACCTAAAGTCCAGCGATTGGTCTTTACATCTATTGTGCCCTTGCCGGTTCCATCCAGTGTAATATTTCCAATATCCCCTGAATGAAAACTACCAGTTCCCCATTTGCCATGCTGTTCATTGGTGGGGTTCCAGTGGCCGCCGGCCATTTTGCCCATGTCGCCGCAATCGCTCATGGCGTGAAAATGAACGGCAACGCTTTGATTAGCTTTCGATGGCACGGTTAATTCCAGGTGCATTTTCACCTCGTTGCCATCTTTTTCGAACATGACCGTGCCATTCAGCGTGGTATCGGCCTTGGTGCCAGACAGTGTTGCCATGGCACGCGTTGCGGTGTCAGGTGCAGGTGTACTGTCCATTGATTGCATGTCTGTTGAATCGCTGGCTTTTGTGTTGGTGGTATTGTTGCTATTGCAGGCCATAAATGCTATTGCCGACATAAGCGAGAAAGCTGTAAACAGCTGTGATAAAATCTTTTTCATTGATGTTTTTTGAAAGGACCAAAATTTCATGCCATTAGCGAAGAATGAAGAAATTAATGGGATAAAGTTTACCTGCTGAGCCTCACGCAAGCTGTTTCACCTTCCGCTGTATTCACTCATCACTCATCTTTGTGTAGCATGCCGTCGTTTGAAGGTGGGGCAGGTAAAAAATATGAAGTTACAAAACATCATAAAATTCATTTTATTTGGAAATTATTTTTACGGTATATGCGCTGTTGCGCTTGCTGTTGAAGCCAGCCTGCAGCAACATTATCCACTTAACAACATTGTTTTTTATGTGGCGCTTTTTGCCGCTACAACCTGGTATTATACAAAGGCCTATGTAACAGAACAAACCACTTTCACCGTTAACCAGCGAACCAACTGGTATATCCATTATAAAAAAACCGTAAAATGGAGCCAGCATATTCTTGAATTAATCCTCGCTATTTGCTTCCTGTTATTTCTATTTTCTCACGGAAAAAATTTGCTGCTTCTAAGGCTGCTGCATCTTTTAGGGATCATTATTTTCCCGGTAGTTGCTGGTTTTTACTACGGTGTAGAAACTAAGATCATTGGCAACTTTAATCTTAGAAAAATTGGATGGATAAAACCATTTGTGATTGGTTTTACCTGGGCAGGGTTAGCGACAGTTTACCCGGTTATTTATTATTCGATAGTAAACCAGGCAAAAGGTGATTTCACGCTAATCTGGCTGTTTTTATTTGTAAAAAACTTCATGTTCGTTACGGTGCTTTGTATTATGTTCGATATAAAGGATTACGCCATGGATTACAACAGCCAGCTAAAAACTTTCGTGGTAAATCATGGCTTAAGAAAGACTATTTTTTATATCATCATTCCATTAAGCGTGGCGGGGCTTGGTAGCTTTCTTGGGTTTGGATATGTCCGTGATTTTTCTGCAATGAGAATGCTGCTAAACACGATTCCATTTCTCCTGATGATCTTATTTGCCTATTCCCTGCACCGTCGGAAAAATATTTTTTACTACCTGGTAATGATAGACGGCCTGATGCTGGTGAAAGCCATTTGTGGATCTATTGGAATACTATTCTTTTGAAAGCGTTTTAAAATATGAGGCTGAGTAAGGAGTGAAGTTGGTTACTTTTTTACCCGTTCGCCAGCTCTAATAATTTTTTGTTTGAAGCTGT
Source organism: Phnomibacter sp. (assembly GCA_046596065.1). Taxonomy (GTDB): domain Bacteria; phylum Bacteroidota; class Bacteroidia; order Chitinophagales; family Chitinophagaceae; genus Phnomibacter. The sequence goes on from JBKJNG010000307.1 coordinate 8,535, forward strand.
TTAAAAACAGATTTTAATATACTGTTTCAGGTAGCCACAGACGCCATAATATTGGTTCGAAGCTGACCCCCCATTGGGATTGGACTTTACTGTTCTTTGAAAATAAGTAATGTGCCAAAGAGTTTGAGAGAACTGCTACAAGGTGGGAAATATGCTTACCTTAATTGCGTAATTTAAAGCTTCCACTCGGGCCGTATAAAGTGACAGGTATACCCGTTTGGATGTTTTTGCAGGTAGTTCTGATGTTCTTCCTCTGCATCCCAAAAATCACCCGCTGATGCCACTTCTGTTACAATTTCGCCATGCCATTTTTTTGAGGCGGTCATTTCAGCGATCAGGTCTTCTGCTGCCTGTTTTTGCTCGTTATTTAAGTAGAAAATAGCTGAGCGATAGGATGTCCCTCTATCATTCCCCTGCCGGTTACGCGTAGTAGGATCGTGGATTTGAAAAAAGAATTCCAGTAAAGTTTTATAAGTGATGATGTCTGCGTCATAAGTTACCGCTATGCCTTCCGCATGGTTACCATGGTTTCGGTAAGTAGCGTTTTTCACTTCGCCGCCGGTATAACCTACCACCGTATTGGTAACGCCAGGCAGATCCCTTATCAATTCTTCCACACCCCAAAAGCAGCCGCCTGCCAGTATTGCTTTTTCAATCTTCATTTTTTGTTTTTTGAGAGGATAAAAGTAGGCTCTCAAATGCAAAACCTGGTATAAAGAACTTATAAGCAAGCTGCAATAAAAGATAAATAGGCTCCACAACTGGCGCAGGACTCCCGACCTATACTAATTTGTTACTTGATTCACTATAACATTACAATTGAAAAGGGTGGCGCGGCTTACCCTTGAGATTCGACTTTGATGTTCTTTGAAATAAGTAATGTACCGAAACAAGCCGGGAATTCTGCGTCAGAGTGGGACTTTTAGTAAGCCGGTTGGACCTATAAAACAGAATTTTCA
>JBKJNG010000366.1:0-4942 GCA_046596065.1 Phnomibacter sp.
ACATGATGCCTGCTAAAGCGTAAACGTATTGTGACAGACGCTTGTCCAGCAATAGTGTGCTGGTATAAAGTAGAAAACTTTGTGCCCTTTGTTTTTCCATCCAGCGTACTGTAATCGTTATTTATAACGGCATGATGAAAGCTATCTTTTACAAAAGGCGTAGCGTTCGGCTGACCGTATAAGTGTTCTGTATTGGTTTCATTTTCTGTAAACAGAACACGCTGCGGCTGTTCAAAATACAAATGATATTCGCCCACCCAGTAATGATCAACTTTTGCATGTCCATAATCTGCTACATCATCTTCTAAATAGATCATTGGCTTTTCATGCATTAGGCCAAAGCTCCATAAGTTTCGCATCCACAACGTAGGCAATACCGTTATGTCTGCCGTTTCGTTACCACGGTTATGCACAGTGATACGTATCAATATATCTTCTGTCTCATTTTTTGCATACTCTGTAAAAACATCAAAGTATTTATTATCGTTAAAGATCCCAGTATCTAATAATTCATATTCCTGTTCGTACTTGCCCCGGATGCGATTTGTATTTACAAGATCAGCATAAGGGAATGCAGCTTGCGGATACTTGTACAAGTGCTTCATGTACGAATGTGTCGGGGTACTATCGAGATAATAATACAATTCCTTCACATCTTCACCGTGGTTGCCTTCATTACCAGTTAAGCCAAACAAACGTTCTTTTAAAATAGGATCTTTGCCATTCCACAATGCCAGCGAAAAACAAATACGCTGCATATCGTCGCTAATACCTGCAATGCCATCTTCACCCCATCGATATACGCGGCTACGTGCATGATCGTGCGGAAACGAATCCCAGGCTGCACCACCTTCGCTATAATCCTCACGCACGGTGCCCCATTGGCGTTCGCTCAGATATGGTCCCCATTTCTTCCAGCCGGGTTCAGTTAATCTTTTTTGTTCAGCATTCATGGTATTAATATTTTATTTTTTGTTGACGGGCATTTGAATTGCGATGGAGCATTGTTGTGTCCTAACTTATACCGAAATGTCAATGCTGCAAAGGATCCTCTATTTGATGCGGCACAAGTGAGTACACAACCCGAGTTAAATATGGCACCGATGCGGGTAGCCAAAAAATTACAATCAACTTTATCCGTTTCCTTCAAAACCCGGGTACAAAGTCATACCGCCATCTACAAACAGCGTGGTGCCGTTTATATAATCCGCATCATCACTTGCCAACCAAACAGCAGCCCTACCTATGTCTTCCACCTGGCCAATACGTTTTTGAGGTATCAATTTCATGAGCTCCTGCAAATGTGTGCTGTTATCCCATGCATCGTGGTTAATAGGTGTTTGTATAGCACCCGGCGCAATGGAATTAATTCGGATCTTCATGGGTGCAAACTCTTGCGCAATCGTCTTCATCATTAGCATAACCCCCCCTTTACTTGCAGCATAATTTGCATGACCTGCCCAGGGAATTACTTCGTGCACACTGCTCATGCAAATGATTTTTCCGGCAGCCTTTGAATGGCCGTTAACACCCTGTTTAAGAAATATTTTTATCGCTTCCCTTGCGCATAAAAACTGGCCGGTAAGGTTTACACCCAATACAAAATTCCACTGATCCAAAGTCATTTCTGTAAAGGGAGCATCTTTTTGTAAACCAGCATTGTTAATTAAAATATCAACCGTACCAAATTCATCAATAACATCTGCAAACATTTTTTGCACCTGGTCTTCCTTACTAACGTCGCATTGATAAGCAATGGCGTTGCCCCCATTTGCAACTATATCAGCAGCTACATTGTCTGCCATTTCTTTTACAATGCTAACAGGGTAATTAATTACTACTTTGGCACCAGCCTTTGCAAGCTCCCTGGCGCAGCCTGCCCCGATTCCACTGCTGGCACCGGTTACAATTGCAACCTGGTCTTTTAGTTTTTGTTCCATTTTTATTTTATTATTTTTCTTGTTTATTAATAAATGCTTGCGTGAAAAGGCGATTGCTGCATCTTTATTTTCCTGAGCGCCTTGTTAATGAGAAGTATCTCGAAATCGGTGACAATGTTTTTGTAAAAATTGAATACTTCTTCAGGCGATTGGTAGGGATTGAGATACCGTTGTCCGAATGTGCCTGCATGGTTGTTAGCCATATAATAAAAATAATCGGCGCATTGCAGTTTACCCCATGTTTCGACTAAATTTTGATTGCCGCTGCCCAATACCATTTTTTCCAGGCTGTAAATTTTGCGAAGCATATTATTCTGCATCACGTTGGTGCACCAAACAAATTCGCGGTTGGCTTTGTGCTCCCAGCTAATCGTTTCGGGTACATCGTACAAATCCTGCGCTTGTGCAACAGCGATTACTTCCGATGGAGTGCTAAATTTATATGCAGTGTTGTCTAAAATGTTTTTTGGAAGTGCTTCCAGGAAATCAAATATGCCGGTCGCAGATTTTTTGTGAACACCGAATGTTTCGTAATCCATAAAGAGATTAATAACTTCCGTGTCATGGCTGTGTGCAGCAATCCAACTTGTAAATTTTTCTGCAGTCAATGGATGTTCGCTCCAATTTGCATCATCAAAACGAAATGCTATATCATCAGACAATACACCATTTCTTATTAAAAGTGGTAGTGAACTTTCGCCTGGTGCGGCATATACTTTGCTGGCTGTGCGCCCGTTTAAAATGCCGTCAACGCCTTCGCATAAGATAGCCGTATAACCCAGGCTTTTAAGCTGTTCTGCTAACCTGTTGTTGTAAATCAATTCGGTGTTGCGAAACACCCGTGGTTTTATATTAAATATTGACTCAATGGTGATGCTGTGTTGCAGCACCTGCCGTTCAAATTCTTTTTTCGAGTGAAGAAAACTCAGCGAATGATAATATGTTTCAGCCAGTATTTCAACACAGTCCGTGTTCACCAATGCGCTAAATGATGCTATCACATCGGGCCTGTGTTGCTGCAATAATTCCAATACAATACCACTAATGGAAAAACTTACTTTGAACTGGCCGTTGTGCCGGTAGATCAATTCTTCAATCAATGCATTCGCGGGTAAATAGCATTCATCAGCAATGCGGTTAATAGAAGCATTATCAGCTGCATCGTCCGTGTATATATGGGATACCCAAACGTTGCCCGCCGCTTATGGCTTTAGCTCGTGTGGCTGGTGAACTTTAAAATATAGGCAAAGAGATGGCATATGGCGAAAACTAAACCGGTGTCAAAAATTATTTTTTAGCAACAATTTCCTTTACTAAAGCATGAGGTAAAAGTATTCTAAGTCCAAAGCGAATGATGTCGGGTGTTATACATTTTCTGCAAACATGTTGTTATCAATTCCAGGATCCCGGATCATTCAATTCGATTTGCTTCCTGTTGTAATGCAGGATACCTGCATCACGCAATTCGTTCAGGAGAACATTTACACTTTGGCGGCTTGTGGAAATAAAGCCTGCAATATCACTATGTGTTAGATAGTTGGTCAGAATGATTTTGTTGCCAACGCGGCTGCCATCGGTTCTTGCCCAGTTCTTTATAAAGCGGACCAATCTTGATTTTGCATCGCGGAAGACAAGGTCGGAGTGACGACCTTCCAGCTTGCGGAGTTTACTGCTAACCTTATATGCGTACTGTATTGCAATCATAGGGCTGTTGTGCAGTACCTGTTTAAAACAGGAAACATTAAAGCTGCAAACAATAGTATTTGTTGTTAATGCTTCTGCATATTCATCATTGGGAATATTGCCATTGAGACTAAGGTCACCGAAGAAATCACCTTCTGCCAAAATATCTTTTATCAGCTCATCGCCCATTTCATTCGCTTCAGCAATTTTAATTTTGCCTTTTACAACAAAGTAAATTTTACTGTAATCACCATCACCATAATTAGCTGTTTCACTACGATAAAGATTGTGCACTTTAAGTGAAGGACATAATTGCAGCAACGTGGTTTCATCCAGCTCGTTGAATAATGGATGACTCTTCAAATAGATGTATTTAGTTTGAGTACACATAGTATAAAATTTAAAATTTTACGAATTAATTATTGGTAGATAACGCTGCTTCAATCTTGGCGATAATGCTGGCCTTAGGCGAAAGACCCATCACATGATCTATGACTTCGCCCTGTTTGAAAAAAAGGATAGTAGGCAATTCCGTGATTCGATATTTGTGCGCTATATTCTTTTCTTTTTCAATATCCAGTAAAAAGAAATTTACACTTCCAGCATATACGTTCGCAAGATCTTCATACAGCGGTGCAATGATCTGGCATGCACCATTCCATTCTGTTTTGAATTGTATTAAAGTGAGTGTGCTTCCGGCTACATTTTTTTCAAAGTCTTTTTGGGAGAGCGTTGCTTTCATTTATTTGTTTTGTATGCTGATATAATTCCAATCGATATGCCATAATTTTTTTCTGCTGGGAGTTAGCGCTTTGAAACCCTTACCAGTAAAGCGTTACAGAAATATTTAGCTGGCGGGCAGGGGGATTATTTCAATAGAAAATTTCCCAATATTTTGGGAATTTCCCAATCCATTGGGAAGAAATAGTTGGGAATATTTTATTTGGGAAAGGTTCCCGAGTAACAATTAACGAGATCTGTGTTTTAACCTTGCCCGCTTAGTTTTGTTTGCGCAAAAACAAGCTTTATCTTATGAATAAATTTTTGAAATTGATGATATTGAAACCCCGGCTGAATTAAAGTCCGGTGACATAGATGCTATAGCCTATTTACATGGAAGCATATACGGCAACGATTAGGGTTATGGCAAACTTTGGCAAGTCATATTGCCTTGGGTTCGCATGAATTTTATTCGCATTATGATAAAACCAAAGATCGCGTTTGGCTATGTGAACACCTTGGGAGAATCGCAGGAAGCATATTGCTGATGCATCGGAATGCAGGTGTAAAGGACAATCGATGAATTGGCGGCGGCAGCT
>JBKJNG010000457.1:0-3063 GCA_046596065.1 Phnomibacter sp.
GTTCAGCTCAAAATCTACTTCCTCAGGTTCTGGCATTACGGCAACCGTTGCAGCTGAGGTATGTACTCTGCCCTGAGTTTCGGTGTTTGGCACCCTTTGAACCCTGTGTACCCCACTTTCAAATTTCAACGTACCGTACACATCCTCGCCTTCTACTTCTACCACCACTTCTTTATAACCACCAACAGTTCCTTCGCTTTCGCTTACGATATTTGTTTTAAAGCCTTTTTTGGCACAATAACGCAGGTACATGTTTAGCAAATCACCTGCAAATAAACTTGCCTCATCGCCACCTGTTCCGGCTCTTATTTCAAGTATGGCGTTTTTATCGTCCTGCGGATCTTTTGGTATCAATAATTTTTTAAGGATGGTTTCCAGTTGTTCCATTTCCAGCTGGTAAGCAGGTAATTCGGCTTTAGCCAATTCCCGCATTTCATCATCGTTTCCATTCAGCAGTTCTTTGCTAAACTCTACATCGGCCAGCACTTTTTTATAGCGTTCAAAAGGCTCAACAATTTTTTCCAATTGTTTATATTCCTTGCTCAGCCTGCTGAATTCTTTGGCATTGCTTACTATTTCGGGGTTAGTAAGGGCAACTCCAACTTGCTGAAAACGGCCTTTTATGGCTTCTAATTTATCTGTCATAATATTCATGTAGTAGTGGTGCGGTCAATAAAGCAATTTTATGATTCGGGTGCACTAATAAACCACTAACTATTTTAATTTGGATCGCAAATTTAGCGATGCTTGCATGTTTTTTCGAAATCTTACTTTGGCATAAGTCAAAGGTTGCTTTCCAAACAAAAAATGCTGAACAGTCTTTTAGCCCATTCCTTTAAAGTTTTACTGCCCCCGGCATTTTGTATGAGGTTGAAAGCTGGCTAGTAAAAAATCAATTTTATAAACAAGTAGAAGCTTTCAAATTAAAATTTAAATAGTGTAAATTACTTTCAGGTAACGCCTGTCAACTAATATTCTTCCTGGCAATTACCAGTCTTTTTGTCATAAATAATTAACGTGGAATGGTCTATCAAAAGTTTTCTCCCGATTCAATATTACAACCATACGTTGAATGTTATTTTATTTGGCAATCGGGGGATGGCCAGGTAGATGGTTTAATGTTTGAGTCTCCGCCCACTGGTTTTTGTTCTATTGTTTTTAATAACGGCGAACCTTATTTTTTGCAGAATAAAAAATACGGAAAACGCGAAGTGCCTGCGGCGTTTATAGCTGGCCAGGCTATTTACAGTTACAAGCTTTTTTTCAACGGACCTATTTCAATGGCTGGCATTGTTTTAAAACCCGCTGCGTTAGCTACATTATTTAACCTTCCCGCTTATCAATACACGGAAGAACGCACAGACCTTAAACAAGTCTTTACGCCTGTTTTAATTGATCGTATTACAAATGAATTAAAAGCAACGGCCGGTGAAAAGCAAAAGGCAAAAATTCTCGAAGCATTTGTAATGCAGCAGTTTCAAAGTGCACATCCGCTTCCTGATTATATTGATGATGCCGTAAACCTGATTATTGAAAAAAATGGTTTGCTAAATGTAAATGACCTGCTGCAAAATATTTTTATGAGCCGCAGGAATTTTGAACGGCGCTTCTTTAAAAAAGTGGGTTTAAGCCCGAAGTATTATGCAAGGATTTTCCGGATGGCGTATTTGTTTAACTTAATAGCCGGAAAGAAAAAAGTTGACTGGTCATTCATATTTAATCAATGCGACTTTTATGATCAATCACATTTTATAAAAGATTTTATTGAGTTTACCGGTCGCACACCACAGCAATACCTTGACGAGAATATGGAGCTTGCCAACTTTGTTGAGAAGCCAAAACAGCAGTCCCTTTAAGTTGTCGCATTTTTACAATAAGGTTGCCGCATTCTTACTATGCTTCGCCGATTGGCTGCCATAGCTTTGAAGTTCAGATAAGCATTAAACATTCAGTTTAATCTTCGTTTTTTAACACAAAAAATTTTATGTATGGACACGCTTGTATCAGAACAAAAGAAGCTAAGTTTAAAGAATGCCTGCGTGCAATTCATGTTTGCCTACCAGCAAAAAAATGTAGACAAAATGCTTAGCTTTTGCGACACCAATGGTGAAATATTCTTTGAACCTTTAGCTGAAGGTGGAAGAGGTAAAATCGGCGAACTAGGGAAAGGAATATGGTCTGCATTGATAGATTGTTTTCCTGATATTGATAACACTGTTGATGCATCTATTGCGGAAGAAGAAGGATCGGTAAGGTGCCAGGTTGTTATTCGCGGAACACAGGCTAAAGACTTTGCTGATATACCCAGCAAAGGTCTGCATTTTGACAGCGATCATATTTTCATATTCCATCTTAATCCCGAACAGAAAATTGACAGTATAAAAATTAATTGGGATCACCAGGACTTTAAAAGGCAACTTGGTTCGTAAAATTGTTTGATAATTTATCTGCCATTTTATCTTCTCAATTAAAACATTTTTTATGCAAACCGATGTAATGAACGATGCACAAATGTTGCATCAAATAGCAAGAGATTATGTAACAAACGGACTGGGCGCTAAAAATTTTGATGCTATACCGTACGATGATAATGTCATTCTTCGTGCACCGTTATGTCCGGGCGGTTCTGAAATTCCGCTTATTGGTAAAGAAAATTTACGGAGTATATGGTGGGCGCCACTTCCTTCTCTTCTTGGTAAAGTTGAATTAATTGACAGTTATGTAAACGAAGAGAACAATGCCGTCTCCGTTGAGTTTCATTGTGAGATAATAAATCCAGCTTGTGTGCTGAGGGTTATTGATCGCTTTATTATTAATGAAGAGGGAAGAATTATTTCGCAGGAAAATTTTTTAGATCCACGGGCAGTTACGAACCCGGCCTAAATACACTAAACGCTAAAGTCTGCGAAAGTTAAAACGGCTTTCTAAATTCATCTGTTTTACCATAGCACTTTAAACACCATGAAATGAAAAAAATCATTTTAAGCGGATGCTTTTGCCTTTTGCTATCTGTCCTGTTGTCGCAAAAATTATGGACCGAAGACGACAGGAATTACCTGGTGG
>JBKJNG010000502.1:0-7067 GCA_046596065.1 Phnomibacter sp.
TGTTGATTGTGCAAACAGAGTCTTACTGCATAAGGAGGAAGTAGTAATCGTTAGCAGCGTAAGTAATAGTTTTATAAATTTATTTCCGGACGCCTGGTTCTTACCGGTGTATTTGAGATAAGAATCAATTTGCTGACTATCAAAGCTGTTCAAATACTTTTCTATTTTTTCTAATGATGTTTTCTCTTCCTTTTTGCTTTCCAGCTTCATTATATCTTTTGATTTCATCGCGAGGAATATTGCGGCAATTAACGTGAGCACTAACAATAAACACAGTAATACAATTTCTCCCGTTTCCGATGATACATGGGGAAGTGCTTTAGTTACGGACTGTGCGGGTAATAAAAAGGGAAATAAAAAAGCAACGGGTAACAGAAATGTCTTGCCATAATTTCTTATGCTCATAATTGAATAATTGAGTAATAAAAAGTTTTAATCTATCGCTGCTTTACAAATGCCATTTTTTTTTCGATTTGTTCTTGCAGATCACCAAGTTTTGCACTTTGCAACATGTCATAAATGTCTTTTCGTATTGATTTGAATTGCTCATGTATGGGACATGGTTTTTTTTCGGAGCAATAGTTAAGCCCCAAGCCACAGCCGGAAAAAAGTTTATCTCCATCGACTGCTATAACAATATCGGCCACCGTATTTTGTAGTAAATCTTTATCCAAAAAAAATCCGCCTGTTGGGCCCTTATGCGATTGTACTAAACCCTTTTTGCTTATATCATGGAGAATTTTAGCAATGAATGGTTCTGGTGCATCAATTCCTTTAGCTATGTATTTGATACCTGTTTTATTGCCACCCTTCGATTTTTGTGCAATGAATATGAGCGCCCGAATGGCATATTCACAAGTTTTTGAAAACATTTAAATCGTTTAAAGAGGCAAAGATAGGGTGTATAAATTAATAAAAGAGTTTTTGGTCATCTATTAATTCTCTTTCACTATTTTTTGCAGTAAATAGTAAAGGCAAAGTGCCCTGCATGTCAAAGGCACTTGAATGCATGGCGTAATATAATTCATTGGGTTATACCACTTAGGCTACAAAAAGTGAGAAATTTAGATAAAAAAATGTAGGAAATGTTGAGGTAAAAATTTTTACTTTTTTTTTAATAAGTTGAATTATGTTGCTCAATCTATAAGCTTAACTGGCAGCGTAATTCGTAAATTTTTAATCAGAACTTTTAAATTATAGCTACAGTCAGGCAGTGCTGTGTTTTGTTTTTAGCGCTGATTTGAATAATAGGATTGCACCTGCAACTAAAACAAGAGTGTTGGCAAATAACAACAAGTTTAGCATGGGCAAAAACAAATAGTAAATGGAAGCTACGCCCTGGATCGCAAGCAATATTTCATTAATAATAATGCCTGCTGCAAAGATGATTAGTCCGGCAAAAGTAAGTTTTAAGTTTAGACTTATGATCTTTTTATCGGCAATAAATGCGAGCAGGTACATGCTTACAAAACCAAGAAATATTAAATGCAGGTAACCAATTATTATAGGACGAAAGGCAAAAGCCAATTGTCCTAATTGCGGTTGAACGACGAAGAATTGTAAGATGATTTTTAAAATGAAAGCACTTATCGACAGTGAATATAGCCACCTGCAAATAGCTGGCAGATGAGTATAAACGTTCCTGGTGTTTTTGTGTAGCAGTTTCCATAAAAAATACAATGCCGCTGTTTGAAGAATTGCGGTAATTATAATGATTATGGTAATACTATATGGCCTGTGATACCACAATGATGTAAATAAATAGGATGGGATACAAGTAATGCTCAGGAGCAGGAAAAATATTTTTGCGTGATTATAATTATATGCGGTGCTTTTTTCCAGCTTTTTTACCAGGAAACCGAGTACTGCAAATGTGAACCAGCCATTATATTGAAAGTGAAGAAAGAAATAGAGTGCATTATGATACCAGTATTGATGGCTGCTTTTTACTGCCATAATAATAGCCAACGCATATGGACCTAAGGAAGAAAGTATTAAGAAAAATAATCCTGCTTTTATAAACCGGGTGCTGATTGTTTTGTTTTCGCCGGCGTGTAGTGCTTTGTATATTTTATACGCAAATACATAGGAAAGCCACAATGCGAGCGTTGAAAAGACAATCGAAATTCCTGCATAACCTACCAACGTAAAACTTACGATCATCGCATAGTTAACCAAGGTAGAAATGATAAAAAACGTGTTCCAAAATTTTTGATCTTTATCGAACCCTGGGGTGAATTCTTCCAGTATTAGCAGTTGTAATAAAAAGCTTACCCAGCCATTAAAAGCAAAGTGCGAATGTGCATGCAATAGGTTTTCCTGTTGGATAAATGGTAACGGGAAATTTATTTTGTAGCGTAGCGCCAAGCCCAGTGTTGCAAGTACCACCAGGTTAAATAGCCCTACAGCATACCATTTTTTCATAGTTGCAAAAGAATGCTTTGTTAGAGTTAGTTTAGTTGACGAAAAACATAATAAAAGTGCTGAAAAACTTTTTAAAAACAGGAAAACATGACTAAGGTCACAAAAAAGAGTAGATTCCGGAAGTAATATTGCATCTGAAAGTTAACAAAAACGAAAGTCTATATGAAGAAACTACTAACGATGAGCTTTGTTATTGGGTCTGCGCTTTTGTATGCATGTGGGGGAGGTACCGAAAAATCTGGCGAAAGTGCAGAGCCTGCCAATGCTGATCATACCACTCCGGGAGAAGCAGATAAAGATAAACATGATAATCCCTCCTATGATCCTGAAAGAGGCCAGGGTAAATTTTCTAGTGTTGAAGTTGCCGCTACAGTTGATCCTGCTATGGCAAGCGCGGGCGAAAAGGTATACAGTGTGAAATGTTCATCGTGTCATAAGCTTACCGATGAAAAATTAGTTGGTCCGGGCTGGAAAGGTGTTACAACAAGACATAAGGCAGAATGGATTATGAACTTTGTTACAAGCCCTGATGAAATGATTGATAAAGACCCTAAAGTTCAGGCAATGCTCGAGTTGTGTTTGGTAAGAATGCCAAATCAAAATCTCGATGACAATGCGGCAAGAAATGTATATGAATACATGCGCAAGAATGATGGCGTGAAATAGCTTCTAATCCAAAAAATAATTTACAATGAAAAAATCAAATGTCAATTTATTGGCACTGGTATTGCTTTGCCTTATTGTTAGTATTAATGCCTGCAAACCAAAAAATGCAGGAAGTGCTGTAAGTTCTGATGCTGCTCAGAAAGCTTATGTAGCACCTGGTAAATATGATGAATTTTATAATTTTGTTTCGGGTGGTTTTAGCGGACAAATGAGTGTATATGGTTTGCCTTCCGGCCGCCTGCTAAAAGTAATCCCTGTATTCTCGCAAGATCCCCAGGAAGGGTATGGATACAGTGAAGAAACAAAAGGAATGCTGAATACATCGCATGGTTTTATTCCCTGGGATGATCTGCACCATATTGAAGCATCGCAAACGAATGGTGAGATTGATGGTCGCTGGACTTTTGCAAATGGTAACAATACGCCACGTTTAGCACGTATTGATTTAAAGACTTTCAAAACGGCCGAAATACTTGAGATTCCAAACAGTGCAGGTAATCACTCTTCGCCATTTATTACAGAAAATACAGAGTATGTTATTGCTGGTACACGCTTTAGCATTCCGCTGGATAACAGCAACGGTGATGTTCCCATCAATACTTATAAAAAGAATTTTAAGGGTACTTTGAGCTTTGTAAAAGTAGATCCGAAGGATGGTAATATGAGTATTGCTTTCCAGCTTAAAACACCTGGTGTTGACTTTGATTTAAGTCATGCAGGTAAAGGTCCAAGCCATGGATGGTTCTTCTTCAGTTGCTATAATTCGGAACAGGCAAATACTTTGCTTGAAGTAAATGCTTCGCAACGTGATAAAGATTTTATTATGGCGGTTAACTGGAAAAAATTAGAAGAATTTATTGCACAGGGAAAGGGTAAAAAAGAGAGTGTGAAATATGCACACAATACTTATAGTGATGTAACACATACTTCAACTACTACCATTGAAACATCTGTTACTACTATTGATGTGAGTGAAGTTCCAGGCGCAGTGTATATGATACCATGCCCTAAATCTCCGCATGGTTGTGATGTTGATCCAACGGGTGAATACATTGTTGGCAGTGGTAAACTTGCTGCGTTAATTCCTGTATTCTCTTATACAAAAATGCTAAAAGCTATTAACGATAAAACATTTGATGGCGACTATGAAGGAATACCCATTATTAAATATGAAGCAGCTTTATATGGTGAGGTTAAGAAGCCAGGTCTCGGGCCACTACATACAGAGTTTGATGCTAAGGGAAATGCTTACACTTCGTTCTTTATTTCTTCTGAAATTGTAAAGTGGAATATAAAAGATCTGAAAATTCTTGACCGTGTTCCTACCTATTATTCTATTGGCCATTTAAGTATACCTGGTGGCGATAGCCGGAAGCCTTATGGTAAGTACATGGTAGCCTATAATAAAATTACAAAAGACCGTTATTTACCTACAGGTCCAGAGTTGGCGCAAAGTGCACAGTTATTTGATATCAGTGGCGATAAAATGCAATTGATCCTTGACTATCCAACCATTGGAGAGCCGCATTATGCGCAATCTATTCCAGCAAGCCTGATAGCAAAAAATTCGTTGAAAATTTTCAATATCGATGAAAATAAAAATCCCTACGTTACAATGGGCCAGGGAAATGCTAAAGTAGTGCGGGAAGGCAAGGAAGTACATGTTTATATGACTGCTATCCGTTCTCATATTGCACCAGATAATATTGAGGGTGTTAAACTTGGCGATGAAGTATATTTCCATGTAACAAATCTTGAACAGGATTGGGACGTACCACACGGTTTTGCAATAAAGGGTGCAGCTAATGCTGAGCTGATTGTAATGCCAGGCGAAACACAAACATTAAAATGGATACCAAACCGGGTGGGTATTGTGCCAATTTATTGTACAGATTTTTGCAGTGCACTTCACCAGGAAATGCAGGGTTATGTACGGGTTTCACCCGCTGGTTCAACTGTGCCTATTTCTTTTTCGATCGGTACAAATAATGGCGCTACAGCGACTGCCGATTCAACTGTTGCCAGTAAGTAAGCGGGCTTGAAAATTAAAGGTAATTGGCATTAGTATTTTTTTCAGTAGTTGGCAAAAGGCGCAAGTTCAAAATCACTATTGACCTTTCGCCTTTACCATTTTGTTTTTTCTTTGAAATATTATTGTTATTTTAAGAGTAATATGTCGCGGCATAGTCAGTTGTGAATGGTGAGTTGTGAGTCATTACAGGCACTCCTCGCCATTCGCTCACTATTCACCACTAACAACTAACGATTAATATAGCACTAGTTATAGATGGTCTTACGGGTTTGATTATATAAATTAATCTGCTGAAGACCAATAGTAAAATATTTGATAAAACGTTGCTGAAATAGGTTGGCAATTTCGACTATGATGTAAATAGTTTGTTATGGAAAATAATTATAAATGGCCCAGGCTTTTAGTAGTTGCAGCTGCCGTGTTACTTTCAGGAGCCGTCTTTTTACCGATATGGCAAATACAATTAGCGGCACCGCAATACCCGGAAGGTTTAATACTTAAAATTTTTGCAAATGGACTTGCTGGTGATGTAGATATAATTAATGGTTTAAACCATTACATTGGCATGCACACGCTGCACAACAAAGATTTTATTGAATTTGCACTATTGCCTTACATTATAGGTGGATTGGTATTGCTTGGATTAACCACGGCATTCATTAACAAAAAAAAGGTTTACTATGGCTATATAGCATTCTTCATGTTGGTGGCAATTATTTCAATGGTCGACTTTTACCGTTGGGAGTATAACTACGGTCATAATCTTGATCCAAATGCCGCAATAGTTGTGCCTGGTATGGCTTATCAGCCACCATTGATCGGCTACAAACAACTACTCAATTTTGGCGCTTACTCTATACCTGATATTGGCGGATATTTCTTTATTGGAGCAGGTGTAATATTATTATTTGCTTACCTGCTTATCCTGCGGCCAAAATGGCTTGGTTTTAAGATGAAAAAAATAGCTGTTGCTGCATTTGTAATGGTCCTGTTTCAATCATGCAAAACCGGACCACAATCCATAAATTATGGTAAAGATGCCTGCGATTTTTGTAAGATGACCATCATGGAGAAAGAGTTTGCCTGTGAATGGGTAACAGTAAAAGGAAAAGTTTTTCGTTTTGACGATGTACACTGCCTGTTGAGTTATCATAAAGCAAACAAAAGTGAAGGCATTGCTTATGTAAATGATTTTAATGGAAAGGAATTGATAAAAGCAAGCGACTTGTTTTTTGTAAATTCGACAGTATTAAAGGCACCCATGGGTGGTAATGTTGCAGCCTTTACCAAACAGGCTGCAGCAGAAAATTTTGCAGGTGCTAACCAGGGAACGCTTTTATCCTGGCAATCAGTTGAGAAAAATTTATTGAAGTAAATAAAGCTGCCGCTTGAGAAAAACATTCACCATATTATTTCTATACGTGCAACTTGTTGCGGCTGCTGCAACGCTTGAAGTGGGTGCAGGCAAACAATTTCATACTATTAAAGATGCTATTGCTTCTGCAAATAACAATGATATTCTTCTTGTGTACAAAGGCGTATATGCTGAAGGCGAAGTACTAATTAATAAAACAGTAACTGTTCGCGGAATTAACTGGCCTGTAATAGATGGAAAAAACAAAACGCAGGTAATAAGAGTGATGGCAAATGGTGTATTAATAGAAGGACTTGATGTAAGAAATTCCGGTTATTCAAGTTCTTATGACTGGGCCGGCATTAAGGTAGTAAACAGCAGCAAAGTAATAATTCGCAATAATCATTTGTTGAATAATAGTTTTGGAATATATTTTCAAAATGCAAGTTATTGTGAAATAGATAGCAATACCGTAACAGGAAATACAACGGATGAAGTGCAATCAGGTAATGCCATCCATTGTTGGAAAAGTGATCATATTACTATTGCAGGTAATAATGTTAGCGGGCATCGCGATGGCATTTATTTTGA
>JBKJNG010000513.1:0-11838 GCA_046596065.1 Phnomibacter sp.
GTGGGTTATAGGTGTCTTCAAAAACATAGAAATTCTTATACAGGAAGTTGTTGAAAAAATATTGTTCCGGCTGATCGTTATCGGGGTTTACAGCCACGTACAAAGTATTAAGGCCCGACAACGATCAGCCGGAACAATATTTTTTCAACAACTTCCTGTATAAGAATTTCTATGTTTTTGAAGACACCTATAACCCACTGCTGGATGTAACGTTTGATGGCGTTCATATTCTTAACAGAGACATTGTTTCTGCCAAACCACATATAGCCATAAAGCTGAAAGACGAAAATAATTTTCTTGCTTTAAATGATACGGCTGGGTTGGTGTTGAAACTAAAATACCCTACCGAATCAACCGCAAGGGTTTATCAGTGGGGAACTGATACGCTCCGGTTTACACCAGCCGACCTTGCAACCGGCGACAATACGGCTACTATAGATTTTACCCCGGCATTAAACGAGGATACTGAAAACTCTGAATATGAACTGACCGTAACAGGCAAAGACAGGCTTGGAAACAGGGCAGGTAAGTTAGAATACCGTGTTACATTCCAGGTATTCAATAAGCCAATGATCAGTAATATGCTCAACTTCCCAAATCCTTTCAGTACCAGCACGGCTTTCGTGTTTACCATCACCGGCAGCGAAGTTCCGCAGGAATTCAAAATTCAAATATTAACGGTTACTGGTAAAATAGTGAAGGAAATAACGAGGCAGGAATTAGGCGACATTCGAATTGGAACCAACGTTACCGACTACAAATGGGATGGTACGGATACTTATGGACAAAAGCTGGCAAATGGCGTTTATCTATACCGCGTAATTACAAGCCTTGATGGCAAGAAACTGGACAAATTCCGCTTGAGTGACAATTTTGATCAGGAGGGCAAGGACAATACAGATCAATTCTTTAATAAGGGATATGGCAAGATGGTGATACTGAGGTAAGGTGGAAACCTGGCAAGGGTAATAAGTTGCATAGGACGGCTATCCTTTTCACCTTATTACCCTTGTTACTTTAAACTTTCCCACCTATCATAAATGATTTCTTCCGCACTTACCGGCATGGCCGCTGGCCGCTCTTTCAATGGAAATGGTATGTGAACAGGAACTTAACATTGCTGCTGTTAATACCAGCAACAGCAATGGTTTTACAAGCTTACGCATGTCTAATGGCTTTAATTGATTAACGAAATACAAAGTACAAAGTTGCGGCTGGTATATGGTAATTTTTGTATAAATCCTTTTACATAACCCGTTGCAACATAAAATCATGATATTTCTTAAAAAAACAGGCCAAAGCAACTTCTGATCTTTTCAATTGATCTTTTTTAATTCATAAACCTGTTGAAAGCTTTTCCTGAACCGGTATATCAGCTCACTGTAAGCTGGTTACATTTGCCGGATGCCTGTTGTATCAACGCAAAACAGGCGGCAAATACTTATGGCTAAAATTGGAATCAACATAGCAACAGGCAGTTTACAGAAAGCTGAAATGATCGTAGGCATAGATCTTGGAACGACTAATAGCCTTGTGGCCATCATACACCCGGAATCGAAACAACCGGTTGCTTTAAAAGAGCATAACAGCAGTTCGATGGTACCGTCAGTTATTCATTTTGATGGTTATGGTAATCCATCAGTTGGCGAAG
This sequence comes from Phnomibacter sp., assembly GCA_046596065.1. Lineage (GTDB taxonomy): Bacteria > Bacteroidota > Bacteroidia > Chitinophagales > Chitinophagaceae > Phnomibacter. The sequence continues at coordinate 1,652 of JBKJNG010000513.1, forward strand.
TTGCCAGTGAATTTTTAATACCAGAACCACAGAATACCATTTTTAGCGCAAAGCGCCTGATGGGCAAAAGCTACAACGACCTGAAAGAACATGAATCGTTTTTTACTTATCAAGTAATAGATGATAATACCGAAAGTGTGGTAAAAGTGCAGGTAGGAGATACATTTTACTCGCCGGTTGAACTGTCATCATTCATTTTAAAAGAATTAAAACACCGGGCAGAACATATTCTTAAAACGCCTGTGAATAAAGCTGTGATTACAGTGCCGGCTTATTTTAATGATGCCCAACGCCAGGCAACCAGGGACGCTGGTAAACTGGCTGGTCTAGATGTATTGCGCATAGTGAACGAGCCAACTGCAGCAAGTCTTGCATACGGCATTGGCATTGACCCAACTGAAGAAAAAACTATTGCCGTTTACGATCTTGGTGGCGGCACTTTCGATATTTCTATTCTCAGGATAACCAATGGTGTGTTTGAAGTATTAAGCACAAATGGAGATACTTACCTTGGCGGCGACGATTTTGACAGAGCTATCATCAGCCACTGGATTACGGAAGCAGGGCTTGAAGCAGCCGCAGTGAAAGAGAATAAATCGTTACTTCAATCTCTAAGACTGGCTGCAGAAAAAGCAAAAAAACATTTGAGCGGGCATTTCCAATTTTCAACAATCATAAACGGCGATGCGCTGCAAATCAGCCGCACACAGTTCGAAACACTGATTGCTCCTTTTGTAGAAAAAACATTGGAAAGCTGTCGTAAAGCCCTGTCCGACGCTGAATTAACCGCCGCCGATATACAGGAAATTGTAATGGTTGGCGGCACCACAAGAGTGCCGTTAGTAAAAAAAGCTGTAAGTGAACTATTTGGAAAACCGGTGCACGATGAAGTAAACCCTGATGAAGTAGTTGCGCTGGGAGCTGCTGTTCAGGCCGATATTTTAGCGGGTAATAACAAGGCGGTTTTACTGTTGGATATAACGCCATTAAGTCTTGGTTTAGAAACCATGGGCGGACTGATGGATGTTTTGATTCCAAGAAATTCAAAAATACCAACCCGTTCCAGCCGGCAATACACCACGCAGAAAGATGGGCAAAGTGGTATGCGCATCAGCGTTTTCCAGGGCGAAAGAGATGTGGTAAACGACAACCGTAAACTTGCTGAATTTAATTTAACCGGTATACCCGGAATGCCAGCCGGTTTGCCAAAAGTGGATGTAAGTTTTTTGATAAACGCTGATGGCATTTTACAAGTGCGTGCTAAAGAATTAAGAAGTGGTGTTGAGCAAATAATAGAAGTACAACCACAATACGGCTTAAGCGATCAACAGGTAGAAAAAATGTTGGTGGAAAGTATTACACATGCAAAAAATGATATTGCTACACGTGCGTTGGTAGAAGCAATTACTGAGGCCACTCAAATACTTGAGACCACTGAAAAATTTATTTCAAAAAACCAGGCTCTACTTACTGATGATGAAATAACTAACACAGCTGAAGCAATGCAGGCTTTGCAACTTTCGCTTACTATGAATGATAAAAATTTAATTCAGCAAAGGATAGAAGCGTTAAATAAAATTACTAGGCCTTATGCTGAAAGAGTAATGGATGTAGCCATTAGCAGTGCATTAAAAGGACAAATGATTTAAACAAATAATTTCTTTCTGTTAATCTTAAAAAGGTAGTAGTTTCTAAAAACTGCTTCCTTTTTATTAAGGAAAATTCACTTTGTAAATACCGTCTTCCTTAAACCAAAAAACAACATCCCGGTTAGTTAGTGTATCTGTTTTTGCGTTATTTATTATTGCAGGGATAGCAGTATTCCAGCTTTTGCTTTCTGCTAATTGCAGCCAATTTATTTCGCCACTTTTAAAAGGTAAACCGGATGGCGATTCAACCTGTGAAACCACAATAATGCTATCGTAAGTTGCTTGCGGCACAATCCACCTGACCGCTTCAGGCAGACTAATCCTGAATGTCATTGATCCTTTGTAGCGCTTAGGTACATCAATAAAAAAAGCCCTTTTATAAGCCGGATATTTTGCAACGGTTACAAGCGTGGTTTTGGTAATAGAAGAAGCGTACCTATAATTCTTTTGCACGTTGACAAACAGGAAAAGAAAGATTAAAATAATCGACGTGATAACATACAGCTGGTATTTTTTTGAAACAAAAACTGTTATCGCAAAAGCAAGAAAAAAACAATAGAAAAAGGAAGCAAAATAAATATATCGTTCGCTTTCGTTGTAATGTGTGTCAATACCCAATGGCGATGCTGTAACTACACCCGCTATCATTGCAACCCAGGTAAGCATTACTAACCACCCCCAACGCTTATTTATTTTAAAAATTTTATTGCCGATAAAGGCATATACACTTACAGATACTACGAAGAAAGCAATAGCATAATTTGTATTTACAAAAGGCGGTGTAAAATTTCTGCCGGCTAACTTAACCAGGTTTGTAAGTAGCAATGCAATCTTACTGAGGTTCTCATTTACTTCGAGGTAACCATCACCCGCAATGGTATCCAGCGCCCAAATTCTTACTACTAAATAAGCAATAAATGTTATCAGCATAATGCCAAACATTGAAGCTGCTCTCCAAATTTTTACGCGACTATTTCTTATATCAAAAAATGAAAGGATTGCAAAAAGCAACACTACACTCCAAATGCTTTCATAAGTAAATAAAGCGACGACAAAAAACATCCAGGAAACAATAAAATATTTATTGTCTGTAGCTGCTTTGATATAATACAACAGACTTAATAAGGTGAGCACCGTAGCAATAATGCTTCCTCTTGATATTACCCACATCAATGGTTCTGCATGAAACGGGTAACACAGGAATAACAGCGCCGTTATAAATGGAATCGGTGAATCAGAAAATTCATTTACATAAGTTTCCAACAATCTTTTTACAAAGAAATAAACGGTAAGGACACAGGTTGTATGAAAAAAAATCGTTGTGAAAAAAAAGCCGGTTGCATTTTTTTCATAAAGCCATTTATCAAAAAGCACTATAAAATTTGGAACGGGCCGCATAAAACCACCACGCAAAATCAGCCATTGGTTTGGCATGGGAATATGAAGGAAATCATCGTTTAAAAAATACAATTCCCACGGCCTGATCAATAATACAAAAAGCAGGCAGCATAACAATAGCAACAGTACCTGGTTTTTTTGTTTGGAAAGCAATTGCATCATTTTTGAGAACCTTTTATTGAAGCATACGTTTTGTTTCCTCTTATAAAATACAACCAGAGAATAGAATGATGTAAAATACCTGGCATGTGTTTCAACGGCCTTTTTTTATCGGGAATATCGTTTGCCATAAACAGCCATTTAATAAAACCTGCGTAACCTTTCCAAACAGCCAGTGCATTTTTAAAATCACCATTAACTGCATAATGTATAACTGCTGTTTGATCAAAAAGGAAACGCAATGGCAGCCACCATAACCTGTATAACACATTTGAATTTCTATAAACCATCACCAGGTTATTGCGAAAATTATAATAAGTTTTCATTGGTGATTGGTACGATAGCGTACCACCACCAACATGGTAAGCAACAGAATCGTTACTGCATACAACGCGATAATTATTTGCATGCATTCGCCAGCACATATCAATCTCTTCAAAGTGCATGAAATAATATTCATACATACCTCCGATTGCATCATACGCCGCTTTCCTTATTAGACTACAGGCACCACCAGCCCAAAAAACATCATCGGATTTATATTGCTTTTCATCCGGTTCAACGGTATCAAATATTCTTCCCCTGCAAAACGAATAACCAAAAATATCCATCATGCCACCTGCTGCGCCGCCATGCTCAAATATCATTTTATTATGATAGGCCCGCAGTTTCGATTGTGCTATCGCAATGGTTTCATCGGCTTCCATCAAAGCAACCAACGGCCCGAGAAAACCGGGCGTTACTTCCACATCGCTGTTAAGCATCAACAGGTATTTTTCTTGCATTTTTTCAAAGCCTCTATTGTAGCCACCTGCCACGCCATAATTGCCGCCGGTCGAAATTATTTTTACTGTTGGGTGATGCTCCTGCAGATATTGCAATGAATCGTCGGTACTGGTATTATCAATTACATATATCACCACATTTGGATAAGTGACCTTGTACAAATAAAGCAGGAATTGTTCGAGGAAATGCCGCCCGTTCCAGTTAAGAATACCGATACCAACCGAAGGAAATTGATCCATCATAATCTTGCTGCTGCCCTACCGAATTTTAAGGGCTTGCCCTTCAAAAATATGGGTTATGCCATAATGCTTTGCAAAACAAAAGCACTGCTATAAAATAGCAGGATATTCTGCAAAAAAAAGCCGGGGCTGGTAAAAACCACCCCGGGGAACATCATGAGAAAACTGTACACTGTCGGTACATCCTTTAGGCTAAGCCAATTTCTTTATACTGATTTTTATATTTTCTTATTTCTAATACACTACCTACTTATTAAAATCAAAAATTATACCTGTTCTACCTGATAACTGGTTAATTAATGAACGCTGATAGGAATTCTGACCGCTTCACTTATTGAATCATTACTGCCAGTTCAGTTTACGGAATTTTAAGGTTCAGCCGTCTATTTATTAAAATCCGTTTATTTGAACGCGACTGTTCCTCGAGTTGTAAGCGTAATTGCATCAAGCAACGGCAATCCAAACAGGCTGATTAACTTTCTCATTTTGTTTTTGATGTTTATAAATATGGCAAACCGCTCCTGCTATTATGCCATGGATACCTATTCAGGACATCAAACAAACGAAAGGCGCTGTAACCCGGCCAGGAAGAATTTACCGAAGCCGGAGAAAAATCAACTGAACTAAAAAAATCGACCACCGAAGTTTTCTCTCACTTCTTTTAATGATTCAGCATTTTATCAATGGAAATCAGATCTCCTATTTTTCTTGAATAATATTTAACCAATATCTACTATTAATAGAGTTTGTTAAAAGCAATAACTCATTTGTTAAAAATTGATAAGTGGCAAAATAGATGTACGAGTTAATTCGTAACCATAATTTAAGGAAGTAACTTAGTATTCGCAATTACCACCAAAAGCTTTCGACACACCATGCTAACGCTTAGCAGAAAATATTCAGCACAACACAGTTGGCTATATGCCCATGCGAAAAGCCTGCTGGCTAACAATGCAGCTAACAATTTTAAAGGCTTTAGAAGGCTGCATACCTGGCTTATTATACCAATTTTAGGTTTAACTATTCCCTTATTAACCGGTTTATTGGAACCACAGCAATTTTCAAATACTTACTTGCTCGTTCAATACGCTCTGTTTGTAATTATTGCAGAATTAATCTATAAAGGCAATATGTATTTTCTGCAGTTACCCGGGCTTCTTTACAAAGCCATTAAAATGCCTTTTGCCAAACTGGTAATTATCAGTTTCATGGTCAATATAGTTTATAGCGGAACGTTGGCTGCAGCTAGTCTTTCCACTTGGAATTTATATATCGTTAAGAAGGAGCCATTTTCAAATACTGTTGTAATAACGACCCTGGTAATTCTTGTTTTTGTGCTATTTATTAATAACCTGTACCAGCTAAATTTTTTACGGGCACAGCAAAAGCAATCGATGGAAAAAATGGTGTTGCTTGATAACGCTAAAAAGCAGGCAGAGCTTCAATCTTTAAACAGCGAGCTCGATCCTCATTTTTTATACAACGCATTAACGTCGCTTTCCTATCTTTTACAAAAAAATCCGTGGGAAGCAGACCAGCACAATGCAAGACTGTCCTCGTTATACCGCTATGTTTTAAAAAATAAATGTTCCGCTTTTGTTCCGCTTTTACAGGAAATAGATTTTTGCAAAGAATACTTTTCGCTACAGCAACTTAGGTTTGGCAATGCGGTAGCATTACAGGTAATAAATGGTGATGAAAACCTGCTACAAAAAAGAATTCCACCACTGGCGGTTCAATCATTGGTAGAAAATGCTTTGAAACATAACCAGTTTTCCGAACAGCAACCACTGCTGGTGCAAGTGCATATTGGCAAAGAAAATATACTGGTTACAAACAAACTCAACCCGGCACCTTATGCTAACACAACCAGTGGCACAGGATTAAATAACCTGAATAAGCGGCTATTATTACTAATAGAACAGCCATTACTGGTTGAAAGATCCAACAATTATTTTTCAGTTTCCATACCTCTTTTGGCCTGAATTTCAGAAGTAGTGTTATTGCGTTTTCAGTTACGCGCCCGCCATTCACCTCACCACGCTGCTTATGAAATTTGTTATAATAGAAGATGAGATACCAGCCTATGAACACCTGGCTATGCAGCTAAGAAGCCTGCAGGCTGGCGCATTTATTTACCCGCAGGTTGCATCAGTATCGTCGGCCATTAATTTTTTAAATGAAAAGAAGATTTACGACCTGGTGTTTGCTGACATTCATTTACAGGACGGCAGCAGTTTTGATGTATTATCGAATTACCCGGTAAATGCACCCATAATATTTACCACCGCTCACGATAATTATATGACCAATGCCTTCGAATTAAACAGCATTGATTACTTGCTAAAACCAATAGATAATACCAAACTGAAAAAAACGCTTGAGAAATATGACGAACTAAAAGCTCACTTTCTGACCAAAAATAGCCGTGAAACACCAGCAAATTCCAGGGAAAGAATTATAGTGAAGAGAGGAAATGATTTCCAGCTTTTAACGGTAGCGGATTTAGTTTACCTGTTCACTGCAAACAAATTGGTTTTTGCAGTAGATAAGGAAAAGAAAAAATACCTCTGCAATGAAACCAACCTGGCGGAATTAGTGGAACAACTGGATACGTCTGCATTTTTCAGGGCGAACCGTAAGTATATCATTCATATAAAATACCTTGAAAAATTTCACTCTGATGAGCGCAGCCGGATCGTGATAAAGATGACCATTTCGCCAGATGAACAAATTGTTATAAGCCAGGAGAATGCAGCCGCTTTTAGAAGATGGGTTGGGCAGGAATAGAAGTTTGCCGATCAAAAATTTAGTTGGATTCTCTACTCGTATCTCAATGCCACAATCGGATCGAGTTTGGCTGCTTTGCTGGCGGGATAAATGCCAGCAAACAATCCTGTAAGAAAGCAAATTACCACCCCAAGAAAAACCCACAACCATGGAATAACAAAAGCAGTTTTTAGAAAGATACCAAACAGGTTGCCTACAGCTACTCCTAGTATAATACCAAAAACAGCGCCCAGCAAACTAATGATAATAGATTCGAATAAAAACTGGCGGCGTATGAACTGGCTGGTTGCCCCAATAGCTTTTGTCAGACCAACTTCTTTGGTACGTTCAGTAACCGCAACCAGCATAATATTCATAAGGCCAATGGCGGCTCCAATTAAGGTGATAAAACCAATTACACCGGCTGCGCCACTGATGCCGCTCAAAAAGCCAATGAACATTTCGGCCAATGCATCGCTTTTGTCAATATTAAAATTATCTTCTTCTGTTACATCCAGTTTACGAACAGTGCGGAACAAACCGGTTGCCTGCCCTGCTGCATTGTCCATCAATTTAAAATCGCCCACCATAACGCCAATGCTAAAAGAAGAACCGGCATTTTCAAGGCGACGAACATTATTGTAGGTAGTAATGGCAACGTTATCTAGGTTTAAAAAAGCGCTGGCACCTTTCTCCAGAATAGTACCGATAACGGTGTACGGAAGGTTGCCAATTTTCACGATTTTTCCCAATGCTTTTTGTTCATTGCCATCGAAACAGCGGTTTACTACTTCGTGACCAAGTAATACTACAGCCCGGCCGTTTTGCACATCCATCTCGGTAAAATTGTGACCTGCATCCAGCTTATAACCATTTAATTCCAGGTAGTTTTCATCGCCCCCCTGCACTGCTACATTGGGATTGGTTTTAAATGTTTTTTCAGGTGTAATGTTTTGAACGGTTTCTGCAAATCCCCCTCGCAGAGAAATACTTACTACGCCCGGAAAAGTATATTGCTTTTTGAAAGCAAGTGCTTCTTCATAGGTTATTACACGGCCAATATTCGACTTGCGTTGCTTTAAATTCGTTTTGGTGGTTTTTGTTACTTCGCGGCGGCCGCCCATAAAAAAATCGCGGCTTTTATAGCGAATGCTGAAAGCATTTGCGCCCATAGTGCTGAAGCTTTCCCGAAGGCTTTGGTTCATGGCTTGTATTGCAGTAATAATTCCTATTAAAGCCATAATTCCCAGGGCGATAATAGTAACGGTAATACCGGTGCGTAATTTGTTTACCCGTACGGTGTTCCAGGCCAGTTCAATGGAATCTGCAATTTGCATTTCACAAAGTTAGCCTTACAATACTTGTGGTGCTAACCACTCATCAAAGTAATTGAGACAGATTTCACGATACCAGAGTAACCTAAAGAGATAACTTTTAAAATCAACAGTTGAAGATTGATATAAAGGTTTTATAAAGATTTGGCGCTGAAGAGAGCTCCGTTAAGCGGACGATGTTCAATTTTGCACAACTGCTAAAACTGCTAACTGCTCGTCAAAAAAATGTATTACTTTATTAAAAAGTTAGAAATACAGATATTGCAATAGTGTTTGTGGCAACACGCCTAATATGATTACAAGGGCCGCCACTATAACAAGTGTAATTTTAAAAGGTATACTTACAGCAGTATGTTCGGCTTCGCCGGTTCTGAAGTACATAGCCTGGATTAGCCTGAAATAATAATAAACACTGATGGCTGCGCAAAGCATGGCGAGAATGATGAGCCAAAGATATTTTCCGCCGGTGCCAAGAGCAGCAGCTATCATGAAGTATTTGCTGAAAAATCCACCTGTTAGTGGAATACCTGCGAGACTTAAAACAAACACAGTTAGCAAACCTGCCAGCAAGGGTTCTTTTTTTCCAAAACCGTTGAACCCATCATAGGTGTAATCTTCCATTTTTATAAGCACCGCAAAAATACCGATGGTTGCAAGGCAATAAGAAGCAGCATATAGAATGATGCCTTCGCGGGCCATTATATTGTAGGCAAACAAGGCAAACAACATAAAGCCAGCTTGCGATATAGATGAATAAGCGAGCATCCGTTTTACGCTCTGCTGGAAGACAGCGGTAACATTGCCAATTAACAAAGTAGCAGCTATAATAATTGAAATTACTAATTGCCATTTGTTGTGTAGCGTGCCATAAGAACCTTCGAATACGCGAATGAAAGCTATAAAGGCACCGACTTTGACAATGGTTGCCATAAAGGAAGTAAACACTGTGGGTGCACCATCATAAACATCAGGTGTCCAAAAATGGAATGGCGCGGCACTTACTTTAAATGACATGCTTACCAGTAACAATAACATTCCACCCACAAGATTATAAGAAACCTGGGCCTCACCGACATTCATTTTGGCAAGGGAAAAAGAACCAGTTGCACCATAGATCAAAGCAATACCCATTAGCATCAGACCTGTTGAAAATGCCCCCATCAAAAAATACTTAAGAGAGGCCTCGTTACTTTTCAGATTCAATTTATCGGACCCTGTAAGAATGTATAAGGGGATTGAAATTATCTCGATGCCAAGAAATAACATGAGCAAACTCGTGAAGCTTGTGGCTATGCCTATGCCTGCGAAAACAAAAAAGATAAGTGCATAATAATCGGCTACATGTGTGCCTACTTTCTCAATATCGCGGCCACTTAAAATAAAGTACAGAATGCCAGCGGCTATTAAAATTTCATTTATAAGCAAGCCAGATTTAACTGGTTCAAGCAAGTTTGCAGCAGCCGACACATGAAAGAAACCATTACCAGTATGTAATTCCATGGTGTTCAATAAAAACAAAAACACCATGGCAGCAATAGCTATATAGCTGATGCTCCGCGTGTTTTTAATAAACAAGCCGCTGAACATCATTACCACACCAAGTAAGCCGCTAAATATTATCAGGTTCATAATCTTGTATGTCAGTCTTGAATTGTAATCTGGACGTGTTTGTTTCAGTGAAGTGTGTCTTACGCTAAAAAATCAATTAATGCATTACTATGGCAGCCAGTTGTAATAATGGTTTTGGATATACACCAAATGCCACAATCATGATTACTATTAAGATCAATGCGAACTTTTCATTTACCCTTATATCTTTTACCACCAGCGCACTATTGCTTTCGCCGTAAAAT
>JBKJNG010000565.1:0-3396 GCA_046596065.1 Phnomibacter sp.
AGCGCACTAACCGTTTCAGACTTGATGATTATCTCACACAACAGCATAGCATTTCCCTAAAAACTAGTAGTGTAAAGTTTAAAGCGTATATCAATTCAGAGAACATAGGCAATTCATACAACATACGATCAATGGCTGAAAATATTGACCGTTATTACAAAAGCGATAATCAGTGGTTTAAAGATTTTACCAACAGATTTAACGCAAACACAACCCAGGGAGTTTCAGTGCCTGATGCCATGAACAATGCCCGGTTATATGCAGACAGCAGAAGACCTGTACCACATACACCTGATACCGATTACCTGGTAGATACTTTAAGGAACGTGAACGACTGGAATTATGGCGCTGCGCTACGTGTAAAAACCAGCATGATACATACAGAATTTCAACATGATCTCACAGAAACTTTACTACGTGAGCTTAAAGACAAATATAAATTTGAGCTGATGTACGGTTTTGATTTTCGGGAATATATCGTAGTGCCTGATGGCAACTATTTTATTAACCCGGAAAAGGCTGGTGAAAATCTTATTTACTGGAAAGCCGGCGGCTTTTTGCAGGCAACCAAATATTTTTTCGAAAGAAAATTAAAACTAAAGGCCGTGTTGCGGGCGGAGAAAAACAAATATTTCGATGCAAAATTTTCACCCCGCATTGCAGCAGTGTATTCACCTGTGGAGCAGCATAACTTTCGCATGGCTTTCCAGTCGGGTTACCGTTTTCCCAGTTTGTTTGAGGCATTCTCCAATATCAACAGCGGGGGAGTAAAACGGGTGGGAGGTTTGCGGTTAATGTCAAACGGAATATTTGAAAACAGTTACTTACGCAAATCCATTGACGTTTTCCAGGCTGCGGTAAATAAGGACGTCAACAATAACAACATACCCCTCAACAATGCCATTACTAAAAACCAGGGTTTGCTGAAATGTAATCCTTATACTTACATTGAACCCGAATATGTCAAATGCCTTGAAGCCGGCTATCGCGGCGAGTTCTGGAAGGGAAAATTTTCTATTGACGGAGATTTTTATTACAATATTTATAAAAACCTGATGGCCCAGGTGGAAGCCAACATTCCACACACAAATAATCCCGATAGTGTTGCATTCTATCTTTACGATAAAAACAAACAAGACCGCTACCGCCTTTGGACCAATTCAAAAACGGTTAGTTATAATTATGGCGGCACAGTTGGATTAACCTGGAATATGCCAAAATATTTCAAGCTTTATGGAAATGTAACGCTGTCAAAACTCGACCGCGTAGAACAGCAGGATGGGCTTGAAGAAGGATTCAATACGCCTCAATGGATATACAATATAAGCCTGGGAAACCCTGCCCTGTTTAAGAGTGCGTTTGGCTTCAATATAAATTACCGTTGGCAAAGCAACTTCCTCTGGCAGTCTTCGCTTGCTACAGGCACAGTGCCTGCCTATGGCACAGCGGATGCGCAGGTACAGTACACTTTCGGGAAAAGCCGTTTAAACTTAAAGCTCGGCGCAAGCAATCTTTTCAACAAATACTATTATTCTTTTATTGGCGGACCGGCAATAGGTGGTTTGTATTATAGCAGCATTGTTTTGAAGGTAATTTGATTTATTGGTTTTGAACTAAAAAGTACAATGGCATCGGGCAAATGGCTTAGCTAAAAGCACTGCCCCTTGCTACAATCGGCAATCTGCCGACGATACAAAACTTCCCCATTTTTTATTACCGGAATGCACCACCATTTGATTTTCTTAACTTTGTTTCATGCAAAACAAAATTGTGCGCCAGGTTTCCGAGTTCAATACTGAACTAAAACTCAAAGGTTTCAATGTGTTTCAGATTGAAGGTGATGGTGGAGCTGTCCGCACTTACAGCAGGAAGGATTTCTATAAAATATGTCTTACAACAGGAAAGAGTAATATCCATTATGCGGATAGAAGCTTTGAACAGGAGGGCACTGTTTTGTTTTTTGGCAACCCGCACATACCTTATAGCTGGGAGACCATTTCAACAAGCTATGTAGGATATACCTGTCTTTTTTCTGAAGAATTTTTAAAGTCTTCTGACAGGTCAGAAATCCTTCAACAATCACCTTTATTCAAAATAGGCGGCACACCTGTATTAAAAATATCAGAAGAACAGCGGCAATTTCTGAATAGCATTTTTCTGAAGATGATTGAAGAACAAAAGACTGATTATGCTTACAAGGACGACCTTATCAGGAACTACATCAATCTTATTATACACGAAGCCTTGAAGCTGCAGCCGTCGGAAAACTATGACCAGCACAAGAATGCAGCTTCCCGTATCACCAACGTTTTTTTAGAATTGATGGAAAGACAATTTCCTATTGAAAGCACAGCAAAGCCGCTTCAGTTAAAAAGTGCTCAGGATTATGCTAAAGAGTTATCAATACACCCGAACTATTTAAATCGTGCAGTAAAGGAAGTAACAGGAAAGCCTACTACCAGCCATATCACGGAAAGAATTGTTAGCGAGGCAAAAGCACTTTTGCAACACACTAATTGGAATATTGCCGACATCGCTTATGCACTTGGATTTGAATATCCTTCCTACTTCAACAACTTCTTTAAACGCCTCACTGGTACCAATCCAAAGTCCCTTCGGGCGTTAGCTGTTTGAAATTCTTAGCTAATGGTTCGAATATCATAATTTGCTGGTAATTAGCATTTGTATTTTTGTGAAGAAGTAAGCATTCTTTGATAAAGAAATAAACTATTGTTCTAAAAAAAGAGTGTTTGCTACCATGTTGTGCTGTAAACAATAAATATGAAAATAATCCTGGTATTAATCATAGCAGTAGTAATCCACATTGTTGCCATTGCTCAAACGCCCACAGCAAGCCTCATTGAAAGTCGTTTGCCAAAAGGATCAATTATTTATGGCAATATTCCCTATAACAACGATACGCTTAAAAAACACTTGTTAGATATTTATGTTCCTGCTGATGCGAAAGGAAAACTGCCATTAGTGGTACTTATACATGGCGGCGGTTGGATAGGTAACGACAAATACGCCGACATGGGTTATATGCCCAACACCGTAGCGGCAATGCTCGATAACGGAATAGCAGTAGCTTCGATTGATTATCGATTTGCCACGCAAGCAATTTTTCCTGCAATTCTACAGGACTGTAATAAGGCTGTGAGTTTTTTATATGACAATGCCGATAAATATGGTTTAGATAAAAAAAATATTGCGCTTCTGGGTTTTTCTGCAGGTGGCCATCTGGCAACATTGATGGGTACATCACAAAATAATAAGGTAAGTGACTTTTATTTTCCTGATACCTATCGTCCTTTCCAATATAAAGGCGTAGTTGATTTTTATGGTCCAACAGATTTAGTGTTGCTACCTGGAAATGAAGACGAAAAATCTCCCGAA
>JBKJNG010000567.1:0-5889 GCA_046596065.1 Phnomibacter sp.
CCTCACCATCCTGTTTTTCCTGGGTATTGGGCTGGCTAAAAAAGCCGCCGAACCAGATAAACCTGAACTCAAATCGAAAACCGTTTTGCTGATTGATCTGTCAAAACCTGTGATGGAACAAAAAATGGAAGCCGGATTTAGCTTTCCCGAAGGCAAAACACCAGATATATTGGGGCTTTTTGACATGATAAGAGCCATAAAACAGGCGGCATCTGATAGCCTTATAAAAGGTATTTATTTGGTGTGCGGTACCAATAGCAGCGGATTTGCCAGCAGCAATGAAATAAGAAACCAGTTGATTGAATTTAAGAAAACCGGTAAGTTTATTATCGCCGCTTCAGATTATATAAGTCAGCGTGCTTACGAAGTGGCGAATGTAGCTGATAAGATTTATTGCCAGCCAAATGGAATAGTGGATTGGAAAGGCTATGCGGTGCAGTTAACCTTTTTTAAAGGCACCATGGATAAGCTGGAAATACAACCCGAAATTTTTTATGCCGGACAATATAAAAGTGCTACCGAGCCATACAGGCTAACCAAAATGAGTGATCCTAACCGGGTTCAGCTTACTTCGTTTATCGAAGATCTATACCAGCGCTTTCTAATAAATACCAGCAAAACGCGTAAAATAGATACCAGCACTCTGAGAAGCCTTGCGAATGATTTGGCGGTTCGCAATGCGGCCGCTGCAAGTGCTGCGGGGATTACAGATACGAGTAAATACGATGATGAAATAAAAGACGAGATCAGGAAGAAAATCGGTGTAAAGGCAGATGAGAAAATAAACTTTATGCCCATTGGCGATTATATAAAAAACGGGGATTGGAATGAAGCCAATGGCGGAAAGATCGCATTGATTTATGCCGAAGGCGAAATAACAGATGGCAACGGGCAGGATGATCAAATTGGTGGTGACCGCTATAGAAATCTCATAAGAAAAGCCCGGATGGATACAACAATTAAAGCAGTGGTATTTCGGGTTAATTCGCCCGGCGGCAGCTCTATAGCTTCTGAAAATATCTGGCGGGAAGTAATGCTCTGTAAAAAAGCGAAACCGGTTATTGTAAGTATGGGCGATTATGCCGCCAGTGGCGGTTATTATATTTCCTGTTTTGCGGATAGCATTTTTGCGCAACCCAATACCCTTACTGGTTCCATTGGTGTTTTTCCCATGTATTTTAATGCGCAGCAATTATTCAATAACAAATTAGGCATCACATTCGATGGCGTTAAAACAGCAAAGTCTGCCGATTTTGGTACTGACTCCAGGCCAATGACCGAAAAAGAAAAAAAGGTAGGACAGGCCGGTGTCGATTCCATTTATACCATATTTAAACAGCGGGTTTCCGATGGCAGAAAATTGCCAATGGCCTTTGTTGACAGTGTAGCGCAGGGTCGTATCTGGAGTGGGGACAAAGCCCTGCAACTTAAACTGGTTGACAGGATTGGGGGTTTGCAGGATGCTATTGATTGTGCGGCCCGCATGGCTAAACTTAAAGATTACCAGTTAAGGGAATGGCCGGTGGTAGAATCGTTTTGGAAAAAACTGATGGGCGGTGATAAAGAAGATTCGAAAAATACGATGCAGGCTTATGTTTTAAAAGAACAACTAGGTGCTGATGAATATGAATTGATAACGCAGTTCAGAACGCTGAAATCATGGGCTGGTGTCCCCCAGATGCGGCTTCCTTTTTTTGCCAGTTTTAAATAACGCGGCTGTGATGTAGGCAAACCGTTAATGCTTTTTGCTGCCGGCATTTATTCAAATAGTTTTGCAGCCTAATAATAGTTAATGCAGAAAAAATATAACCAGTGGCGGGCACTTTCGGCCATGGCAAAAGCGAGTTTTAAGGCCATCATGAAAAGCCCGCAGACTTTGTTTTTCAGTATCCTTTTTCCACTGGTCTTCGTTTTTATTTTTGGTTCTTTTGGCGATAAGGGGTTTACCGTTTATACGCTGGGTGTTGCACCCAATTGCGATAGTAACAATGTTTTGTATCAAACCATCAGCAACTCGGGGTATGTAAAACTGCAAACCTTTACTGATACTACCGATATGCGCCTGCAAATGGAAAAAGGTAATATAGCAGGTATTATTAATATTCAAAAAAACAATACAGCCGATAGTGTGCAGCCTTACACTTTATCTGTTCGCCACACCAATGCTACCGATGGACAGATACAACGCTTAAAGCCTTTTTTTCAAAATATAAGTTACCAGTTATCGGGAGCAAAAGGTATTGCAGTTATTGACGCCGATTCGCAACGTTACAGTATAAGACCATACAAACAAATTGATTTTGTATTGCCCGGTCAAATAGGTTTTTCCCTCTTATTTTCAACATTATTTGGTATTGCATTTACTTTTTTTACACTAAGAGAACAACTGATCTTAAAACGGTTTTACGCCACGCCCATTAAGCGTATAAACATTTTATTGGGTGTTGGCAGCAGCCGCCTTGCATTTCAATTGTTAAGTGTTATAGTGCTCATTTTAATTGGTCATTTTTTCCTTGGCTTTACATTGGTGCATGGAATTTTAACTGTGCTTGATATGCTATTGCTTAGCATTATTATGCTCTTTCTTTTGATGGGTATTGGCCTTATATTTTCAAGCATCGTAAAATCCGATAGTACCATTCCGTTGCTGATAAATATTTTCAGCCTGCCCCAAATTTTAGTTGCCGGCACTTTTTTTCCAATAGAAGTATTTCCTAAATGGATGCAGAACGTTGTGCAAATATTACCGCTTACGCATTTTAATGCTGCCATGCGCAAAATAGCATTTGAAGGTGCCAGTCTTATTGATGTTTGGATCCCCGTTTCCGTTTTGCTCTTGTGGTGCATTGTTGTATACGCCGTAGCAGTTAAAATATTTAAATGGGAATAAAGTTGCTATCTCGGATCTCTGATGTGGGATCTACATTCTTTTATGTAAACTCACAATAAACGCGGTGGTTAAGATTGTACACTTTTTGAACTTACTAACCTTGTCAACTTACAACCCTTTCACCCGCAGCCCCCCATTAACATATTACCTTACCAACATCCAACTAAAAATGCGCATCATAAAACTTGGCCTTATAAGTGCAGTTGTTTTTTACCTGCTTATCTGGGCTATTACATTGCTGTTTCCCAATGTAAATGTATTAAGCCGGGCTGTGAATATTGCGGGCAATAAAGCGCAGGTTAAACAGCTGATAAAAAGCAATACAATCCCTTACAGTGCATGGTTAACTGCAACGAATAAAGATGTGGATGTTCGCACAAGCGATATTAGTTTTTATGAGAATGATTTGTTTAATGCCGAACGCCAACCGAATGCCGATACCATCTATTTTGAAATGCGCCACAAGCAGCAATCTTTTATAAAAGGAGGTATTGGTTTATACCAGCTATACCCCGATTCTGCTACTACACAATTGTATTATGTTTTTGAAACCCATTGGTATATGCCATGGGAAAAAATGGCGCAGGTAGCCAACGATGCCAAATATGGCGGGCAAATGGATGCTGCACTGCAAAAATTAAAAACAGCAGTGGAATCCGCCAGGTAGAAGAGAAGGATTGATTGCCGGATTGATCAGGCTTCTTGTAAAGCGGCTTTATTATCTGCCCTGTCAAATAAAACCTGCTTTAACGAATGGCATAATTCACGAAAGTTAGCCGGTTTTGTGATGAACGTGGATGCTCCCAGTTTCACCAGTTCTTCTTTTTCTTTTTGAAGGGATGAAGTAGTGTAAATAATCACCGGGATGTTTACTAAACGCTTTATGTTTTTGATTTCAACAAGGCATTCCCGGCCATTCATTCTTGGCATGTTCAGGTCCAGGAAAATGTAATCGGGGGCAAAAGCATTTGCATGTAATTTATTAATGGCATCCTCACCGTTCTCGGCAGTAAAACAAGTGAAGGAGTTATCAATTTCAGCTAATGCTTCAATAAATATCTCTCTGTCATCCCTGTCATCATCCACTAAAAAAACATTCTTTCGCATAAGGGTAAATCAGTGATCTAAAAATCTTGATACGCTGTTAAGCTGGAATTAGTTCCCGGAAATATTCAAAAATAATAGCATTTCGCCATTTGCAAACACCATACCCAAAACAAAATGTCGTGTTGGCAAGGGCATAATAGCTTCAATACGATATAATTTTTAGTTTTTCGTAACAGTCTTGTCTTCATACAGTAGATCAACAGCATGAGCATCTATAAACTGTTGTTGCTTTTTATTTGGTCGGTTTCACGTCTTTTTTGATGAGCATTAGTCTTTGCGAAAAATGAAATTTTGGCATGCTTTTTTAACCCTGCTGCCAGCTGCAAATAATTTTTTCAAAAAGTTGTGCATTTATAACAATTTAAAATTTTCTCCCATGTTTTACAACTCTAAATGGAAATCAGGTTTTTTTACTGGCTTAATTACCGGTATTGCCATTTATTCATTGGCAAAAACTCCCCGTGGCCGTAGCATTTTAAACAAATTGCAGGGGTTTTCCGATATTGTGAAAGGCCAGGTAAATTCAATGGCGCGGCAGGCGAATGATGTGCTTGATACCACTGCACAGGTTGCCTCCAATATCAGCCGGCAGGAATCTTCTCAAATAGCAGGCGAAACCTACACACCCGGCGGTAGTTATAAAGCGGGCGAAGCATATGCGGCGGGTAGAAATTAGGCTAATCGTGCCGCATGCCCTGCGCTACTTTAAAAATGTGCAACACCGCAGGAAATAACGCATCCATTGTTTCGGCAGCGCCTTTTGTTGAACCGGGTAATGTAAGTACCAATGTATTTTTTATAAAACCGGCAATGCCGCGACTTAACATCGCATAAGGCATGCGATTTTGTCCATAATTACGGGCAGCTTCCATTATACCGGGTACTTCACGGTCAAGCAGCGGCTTTATTGCTTCAGGAGTAATATCTCTCGGCGAAAGGCCGGTTCCTCCCGTAAATAAAACCAAATCAAAACCTTCATTGCAAAGTGTTTTTACTTTGGATTGGATTATTTCTATTTCATCGGGAATAATACTGTATTGATCAACTGCAATATTTAATTGTTGTAGTTTTTCAATGATTGCTTTGCCGGCAAAATCCTGTTTACTACCAGCAGCGATACTATCGCTGCAAACAATAACAGCTGTTTTAAGTGGAATTGAAAGTTGATTGTTATAATCCGATTTTCCGCCTTTCTTTTCTTTCAATTTTATGCTGCTTATTTCAACCGATTTGTCAATTGGTTTAAGCATGTCGTAAATAGTGAGTGCCGTTAGTGAGGCACCGTGCATCGCTTCCACTTCTACGCCGGTTTTGTAAACCGTATGCACTTCTACCGAAATAATCAGCGATAGGTTTTCTATCTCATAAGTAATGGCTGCATATTCTACTGGCAACGGATGACAATCAGGAATAAGATCGCTGGTTTTTTTAATGGCCAGTAAACCCGCTGCTCGTGCAAATTCAAACACGTTTCCTTTAGGCACTGTATTGTTCTGAATAGCATCAATTGTTTCCTGCTTTGAAACCGTAACTGTTGCACTTGCAATGGCTTTTCGAAGACTATTTTGTTTATGCGTTATGTTGGTCATTATTAAGCAATGAGTATTTTATAATCTGATAGTGTTTCTAAAGAATGGAATTAGTTTTTTTGTAGGCAAGCATTTGTAATTCTAATCATCATCGTTGTTACGAATTTGCTGCTTTGCCACACAAATTCCTCACTTGTACTGTAGAAACACTATTGAACCTGAAGCGAGCGCTTGTATTAACTTATCAACTTGTTACCTTGTTTTCTTTCCACACATGATCGCCGTCAACAAAAAGTTCTTTACCCCAAACCGGTAAATCTTTTTTTATTAATTCAACCAATTCGTTACATGCATCAATAGCAT